>JAHILZ010000007.1 GCA_018896765.1 Patescibacteria group bacterium
CAGTTTTTCTCAAAGATTTCCTTAATTGTATAGTTGCCTTTTATTGTTTCAAGCATATAGGCAATTATACAATTAAATAAGTTTTTAAGAAACTAATCTCGGCTGACGCGATAGCGTATGTGCCGAAGGATTAATTTATTTAGAAATTTTTTCGCCTTTTACCTCGCTGCCCGCTTCGACTCAAACTAATCGAGGCGAGCAAGGACGAATCGTCGGCCGTCGTCTATGGCATGGTAATACAAATATTGGAGCAAGAAGCGCCTCGGATTTTTCCGAGGCGCTTTTGTTTTAAGACAAGCAAACATTCCTGCCTGCCGGCAGCGGTCTGTGAAAACAGAAAACCCCCATCTTTTTCTAAAAGGTGGGGGTTTGAATTTACTCTAAGTAAAACAGACTTCACGATTAATTCCATTAAAACGAAACTTGACTTATCGAAATATTGAGTTATAATATAAACATAATCAATAAGCCAAAAAATATGCAAAAAATAGCCCGAAAATTATTTAATGAGTTAAAAATACATCTTGATTCAAAAGAAATTTCTTTAATTGTTGGTCCTCGCCAGTCGGGAAAAACAACCCTTATGCTTGAGTTAAAAAAATATCTTGAGCAAAAAGGAGATAAAACGGTGTTTTTTAATCTTGATTTTGAGTCGGATAAAATATTTTTTGAATCCCAATCCAATATGGTTAAGAGGTTGGAGCTGGAATTAGGTAAAAACAAGGGATACGTTTTTATTGATGAAATACAAAGAAAGGACAACGCCGGATTGTTTTTGAAAGGCTTATACGACATGAATTTTCCGTATAAATTTATTATTTCCGGGTCCGGAAGTTTGGAGCTGAAGGAAAAAATTCATGAATCATTGGCTGGAAGAAAAAGACTGTTTGAGCTCGGCACCGTGAGTTTTGAGGAATTTGTTGATTTTAAAACAAGCTATAAATACAGCGGCAGATTGAATGAATTTTTTAAGCTGGAACAGGATCAGGCAGCCGCATTTTTGAGTGAATATTTGAATTTTGGCGGATACCCTCGAGTGATTTTGGAACAGGAAATTTCTGAAAAAATTAAAATAATAAATGAAATATTCCGAAGTTATATTGAAAAAGATATAGCCTATTTGTTGAATGTCGATAGGGTGGATGCTTTTAGCGTTTTGATCAAAATATTAGCCAGTCAATTAGGGCAGATTATAAAATATTCTAAATTAGCCGGCGATACCGGCGTATCGATTCCCACAGTCAAGAATTATATATGGTACGCGGAAAAAACATTTTCCGTGAAATTGCTTAGGCCGTTTTTTAAAAATCATCGCAAGGAAATAACCAAATCTCCGATTGCTTATTTTTATGATTTGGGTTTGAGAAATTTTGCCTTGGGCCTTTTTGGGAATCTAAATCAGCCAAGCCAATTCGGATTTGTTTTTCAAAATTTTATTGCTAACGGGCTATGGGAAAAAATTCAGCATAGTTCAAAGAATTTAGGATTTTGGCGGACGCTTGATAAGACTGAAGTGGATTTTGTAATAAGCAGCGGAGAGGACACTCTGCCGATTGAAGTAAAATACGCAAAATTGAATAAACCGGAAATAGCCAGATCACTGCGCAGTTTTATTAAAGAATATAATCCGCGCGAAGCATGGGTGGTTAATTTAACATTGGAAGCGGAGATAAAGATTGGAAAAACAGTCGTTAAGTTTATTCCATTTTATGAAATTTAGTTCTCCTGATTTTTGCCTAACTCGCCTAGACTCTTGCCTCGATTCGATCGAGTCGAAGCGGGCGATCTAGTCGAGGCTGGCAAACAATCGATCTGTCGTAAGACGGAAAAAGACTCCCGAAAGAGGGTCTTTTGATTTGGGGTTTATTTTATGGTATAATAATTTAAAAGAGGGGAAGGTTATCGTTTATCTTATAAATCTATGATACAATAAAGTTAACATTATTGTTAATTATAATGCATCTATGAATACAGTCGAACTAAATGATTTTGTAAAAAATTTGGGTATTTCGCGAGATCAAATTTTGAGAGAAGAAGCCGAGCTGAATTTTCTTAAGCTGCTTGCGGATAATAAACTTGGCGCAAAAGTGGTTTTTTATGGCGGAACCGCTTTGCGTTTGGCATATGGATCTCCGCGCTTCTCCGAAGATATTGACCTGATTTCAGTCAAATATTTTAAATTTACCGAGTTTAAAAAATTTATCAAAGAAGTTGGCGAAGCAAACAAAGAACACTGGCAAGTTAAAGATATCAAAGAAAAAAGGAATACTATGTTTGCCCTATTTCTTATCAGAGATAAAAAATTAAAACATAATTTTTCGTTGAAAATAGAAACGCGCATACCGGCCAAAAAAGTATCTTTAGAATCGCAATTGGCATTAATAAAAAGTCCTGTAAGCGCCAAAGAGCCTCTATTATTAGTGCCAACCATCAGAGAACTAAAAAAAATGAAAGAAAACGCGCTGGCTGCGAGGAAGAAAGCTAGGGATATATTTGATTTATGGTATATTGCTCAGGCGCTGAGAGAGCCTTTTTCGTTGCCTGATAAAATGCCAATATATTCAAAGAGGGAATTTAAAAACGAATTACAAGTTTTTTTGCCGATAAAATATTATCCGATAATTGAACAGCTATATGGACAAATTAATAAAAAAACTTAAAAATATTCCAAAGGGGTATTTTACCTTGACGGATGTGAAAAAAATTTCTTCTCTTTCTGAAGCAAGTTTGCGCGTTGCCATGAGTCGATTAACAAAAAGCGGCGAGGTGCGCAGAATTATCAGAGGAATATATTCGATTGATCTTGCTCTGATTGACTGGGAAAATTTTGCATGCGAGATATATTGCCCCAGCTACATATCTTTTGAGTCAGCGCTTGCAATTCATAATGTTTTAAGCCAGAAGCCGGTCCATATTACGCTGGCAACATCCAACAGAGGTAAGCAGATGACAGCTAAAGATAAAAATATTATTTATCATCATATTCAAGAAAACTTATTTTGGGGTTTTGTAAAAAAAGAGTCATGTTTGATTGCTGATCCGGAAAAAGCGCTACTGGATATGATATATTTATCTTTGCATGGCTATGCAAAATTTGATAGCGAAGAAATTGATTTTAAGTTTATAAATAAAAAAAGACTGGATAAATATTTAAAAATATTTAATATTTCTACGATGAATAATATAGTTGCGGTAGCTTATAATACAAAAAAACAGTAAAAATATCGGTATTTTTTTACTGTTCGCGTGAGAAAATCCAATACCGCTGCAAGCAGTGTTTTGGGTCGTTATCTTATGTTACAATAATTCAAAAGGGAGAAATTGCTTGCTAAAGTAATAACTTAAGGTAAAATGAATTTAAATTCAAAATAATGAATTTAAATTCAAAAAGTATGAAACCCATAAATTTATCTAAAAATGAAGAGGCAATATTGAATTTTTTGGCGAGGTAAAGAGGGGGGTAAAATTATAATTATATGAGTATAAAATTTCAAGAATGCATAAAAAAAGGTAAAATAAAAATATTTTCACGAGGAAAAGATCTAGCCGATAAAGAGCTAAGGATGGCTCAAGAAGATTTGGATATTTCACAAAGCAGTTTTGGCGAAAAAAATCTTCGGTATCCGGAATATAAGATGCAATTTTATAAGCAATGCAACAGAGAATATACTAAAAATTACATTGATAAGATTACCAAGATATATCAAAAATTATGTCAAAGTTAAAAGTAAAAAAAATAGTCAAAAAATACGCGGTAAAATTGAAGGCAAAAAAATATCCTTTTTCCGCGGTTTATTTATTTGGATCTTATGCTAAAGGAAAACCAAACCAATGGAGCGACATAGATGTAGCGATAATATCAGATAGAATGAAGAAAAATTGGAATAAAAATGAAGATATTTTATGGAAATATACAATGGATGTTGATTCTAGGATTGAACCAATTGGATTTACGGTAAAAGATTTTCAGGATAATAATGATCCAATGGTTTACGAAATCAAGAAAACCGGAATTAAAATCGCTTAAAATTCTCCCGATTTTGATTTGCCCCCAATTAGGGGAAACCCGCTGGGGGAGACCCGCTCTCCCCCAAAAGTTTGACACTGATAGCGCGTTTTGATATAGTATAAACAGTAAAATATTAATTTAAGAAAATGTCTCAATTATACATAAATAATTTAAAGACGAAAAAAGGCCTTATTAGAGCGATAGAAGCATATAGAACAGTTTCGGTTTTTTCCGAGAGTGAATTGGAAACTTTAGAAATTCTTTCAAATGAAAAAGATAGGAATTTAATATTGCGCGGAATTAAGGAATCAAAAAGCAATAAAATTCATTCGATCAAGTCAATTTTATAATATGTTTGATGTTTTTATAACTTCTTCCGTCAAAAAATCAGCCAAAAAATTGCCGGATGAAGTGAAAAAAGAAGTCGTGAAACTTTGCGAATCTCACATATCTCAATATCCTTTTGATGCCGATAAATTGCAAAAACCGCTAGATGTGCCATTTGGCAATCGAAAAAATATTAAAAGCGTTGATTGTTAAATTATCCAAAGTCAACGCGCCTTATTCCCATAATTTGGTTGACTTGGCCAAGAAAACCAGCATTGAATTTTCCGAAGAACAAAAAATTCTTTTGGCGGATTTGACCGAATTTAATTTGGAAGCGAGATACCCCGAGTGGCAGAAACAGTTTTATTTAAAATGCAATAAAAAATACACGCAAGACTATTTTAACAGAAGCGATAAAATGCAAAAATGGCTAAAAAAACATCTTTAGAAAAAATCAGAAAAACCGTGAAAGATTATGTTCGAATTTTGGAAACTGACGGTTTTGTGATTGAAAAAGCGATTCTTTACGGTTCTCGCGCCAAAGGAAATTATCGCAAAGACAGCGATATAGACATTTGCCTTATTTCCAAAAATTTCGGCAAGAATCCTCATGAAGAAGGAAAATATTTATTTAGAAAACTTTGGCTTCTTAAGAAGGGCAGTCTTGAGCCGGTTGGCTATTCGCCGAAAGATTTTTATGCCGTAAATAGCTCTCCTTTAATCAATGAAATCCAAAAATACGGAATCGATTTGAAAATTTAATATTCGCGCCCGTTATCTGGAATTAAAATCGTATAAAATTCTCCCGATTTTGATTTGCCCTCGTTTGGGGGAGACCCGCTCTCCCCCAAAAGTTTGACACTGATAGCGCGTTTTGATAAAATGAAAGGCGGAATCGACAAAAAATAGAAGACCTTTTGTTTTGATATATTATGAAGTTTGTTTGAACCAACACGATGCTTTACATCGGGAAAAATACCTGAAAACATACCATGGTAAGATGTTCTTAAAAAAATCGGCTCAAATCTTATTTAACAGGGTAAACTTATAGTTTTGAACTAGTGGCATTGAAAAAAAGAGCGGATGTTTTGGAGGAAAAAGCAATCTACTACAAATAGTTTGTCATTTATCTTTTCGAGAACGGTTCTCGGAAAGTTTTTATATATTTAATAATTTTTTATGAATCAAAATATTAAAAAATACCTTCTTTTTTTTCTTGCGGCGCTGGCGATCGGTTTTCTCGCCGGCGCTTATGTTATGTGGCGGGATTATCCGATATAGGGTAGAAGCGGATAATCGCGGAAAAACTTTTTTAAAAAATTAAATTTATTTTTATGGAAACAAAAAAAGTAGAAGGCGGCAAGAAAGCAAATTTTCTGAAAAATAAAACAGTTATCGCGGCGCTGGTTGTTATAGGCGTTTTAATCGGCTGGGAAATAGGCATTCGCGCCTATTTTTATTATATTCGGCCGTATTTCAGCGGCATGGCTTATCGGAATTATGTTGACGCGTACATTCAGCTTCAGTTGAATGATAAAATCGGCGGCGATACGCCGGAGGAGACAGTGGATTTATTTATTGAAGCGCTGAAAAAGGGGGATTATGATTTGGCAAGCAAGTATTTTGTGATTGATGATCAGGAAAAATGGAAGAAAACTTTTACTGAAATGAAAGATGCAGGCAGGGGACAAGGGTTAATTGATGAGTTAGAAAATGCTAAAAAAATTTGGCGCACAGAAAAAGAGAGCGAATATAAGTTTGTAATTAAATATAATACTGGTACAGGTGAGGAAGAAATAACCAATTTTATTGTATTAAAGAAAAATCTTAATGATAAATGGAAAATTGGAGGATTTTAATTTTATGAATTTTTGATGCATGAAAAGAAAAATTTTAGCTACAATTATTATAATTTTCAGTTGTTTTTTTGCCCTTAATCATATTTTTGCTTATGATGAAATAATTGTGCATCCGTCTCTAACTTCTGAAATGGCGAAATTATATAATTTTAATTATGCTGAAAAACTTACGGACCAAGAAATAGAATGGATGAAAAAGGGAAGCACTGATGAAGATATGCGGCAGGGATTGCTGATACGGTCCGCTAATCATTTTTACAATCCTTTTGGCATTAAGAAATGGGTGGTGCAGGATACGCTTATTCAAAACAGCGTGCCGGAGCCGAAATTAACCGCCAAAGAATGGGCGCATGATTCGCTGGAGCAGGATTCTTTTCCCGGCGGAGATTTTACTTGGGGGCGGGCGATTTGGGATTATGCCAATGGCGACAAACAGCATGCTTATGAATCTTTGGGCCATATTATGCATTTAATTGAAGATATGACCGTGCCGGCGCATACGAGAAATGATTTGCATATTTCGCCCAATGACAAAGATTTGGCGCCGTATCAAAATTTGCCGCGTTTTGAAGAAATAAAAAAAGCTTTGCAAGATGGCGAGCCGTATGAAGCTTGGACCGGCGAAAAAGCATGGGGTCAAAATTTAAAATATGATTTTGCTGAAAAATTATTTCAAGAAAACAAAACGTCGCTTGTATTAAATAATATTGATGAATATTTTGATAATATTGCTAAATATACAAATACTAATTTTTTTAGTAAAGACACGATTTATGCTTATTCAGAGCCAAATGATAATGTAGTGGAAGGAAAAGAGATATTGCAAAATGCTGATGTTGTAGAATATGTTTATGGATTGGATGAATATAATAAAAAATTTAAG
>JAHILZ010000008.1 GCA_018896765.1 Patescibacteria group bacterium
ATTATATTCTTTATATTTCCACTTTGTTCCTGTCGCTTCCTCCATTTGCCGAAAAAAAGCATCCTCGGTCTTCCGCCACTTTTTTTCTAATTCGTTCCCTTTTTCATCGATTAAGCGAATAATCTCATCCTTGTTTGATTTAATATGCTCTTTTACATTATCGCGCAAGCCAGAAAAACTTTCGTCCGAACAATTTGGGATATTATGATTAACAATATAAAAAAAACGGTCTTTGCCTATCACCTTTCTTGCCCCACTATAATTATTATTAACAAACCAAAACTCCTTTTCAAAGGATTTGATAAATTTTAATTTTACATTATTTCTAATCATAAATTTATCTTCCTTTATTATACCAAAAAACCGTCCAAAAGGCGATTTTATATTTGATTATAGAGAGGACACCCCTCGCGACGAGGGGTGTCCTCGTATTTCTATACGTATCCCGCCCCCTCCAAATCTTTTATTTATTTTCTTAAAAGATTCCTGACTATTTATATTATTATTTACAAAATTAAAATATAATATGGCATATTATATTATTTTTTATAACTCCCCTGCAAACGCCTTTTTCGGAACCGATTTTTTCATTTTTTATCTTTTAAAAAGGTTCCTGACGGCTTTTATCCCTCCCTTGAAAGGGTTGCCCTTCAGCAAAGGGCGACCCTTGTATTTCCCCAAACCTCCTCCAAATCTTTTATTTATTTTCTAAAAAAGTTTCTGACGGCTTTTTCCGACAAAATAAACTTACCTCGTTCTTTATTTCATTCAAATCTTCTTGCTTAAAATTACCTTTGCGACTAATTTTTTTAAATATATTTATCAAATAATTTTTAATTTCCGTCATCCTTACCAGGTCATATTTCAAAATCTTTTCTTGATTCAATTTTGCGAGTATCAAATCATTATGGGATATTTTAACATTTTTTATGCCTCTAAATACCTCTATATCAATTTTATATTTCTCTATAAAACTACCAATATCAGATTTTGCCTGTCTTAATATATTTTTTTCGTTTTCGTTTTTCGATAAATTGTTTATTTCTGAATTAATAAATCTTTTTATATAAAAAATATTAGCTGAATTTCTCTTTGAATCTTCAACTATCCTTGAAAATATGCTTGCAATTTGAAATCCAAAACTATCTTTTATAGTTTTTATTAACTCTGAATTTGAATTTCCGTTTATTTCAAATTCTCGAACAAGTTCAATATATAATTCTAAACTTCTTATTTCACTATAAACAGTAAAACAAACATTATCAAATTTTTCTTTTTTAGTCATTATTATTTTTGAATAAAAGGTTCCTGACGGCTTTCGCCCTACAACGCGTACTCCTTATTCACCTTTGCGTATAAACTTTTTTGGAAGTTGAAGAAGATTGAACGGATTTTTTCTACGCTGCCTAAGGATTGTTCCGCGTTAGCGATGGCGTGGTATTTTAAATTTAGAAGGATTGGCAGTTTTTCTTCGCCCAATTCCTCAACGCCTTTTTCTTTGTATTTTAGCAAAACAAAATCCAAAAACTCTTTTTGCTTTTCATCTAAGTTCTCAAAAATCTTATCTTTCGCCTGTTCCACCCTTTGCGTTCTTGAAATCGGTTGAGTTAAAAATGAAATATATGTCAAAACATCAAATAAATCGCTTTGCTCGGCGTCAATCATTTTTTGAAGTGTTTCTAACTCGCTCTTGCCATAACCCATTTCAGCGATTTTTTCCAAAAACGCCCTGCGCGTTGTCGGGTTTGACCAAATCTTCCTCAACTCTTCTTCGCTTCCAAAAAATTCCGGCATAGCGCCAAACATATTATTCATAAACTCTTGAACAGAAATTGGATTACCATCAACATTCCAAAATGAAGTAGAAATTATATGTTTTATCTCCCTCTCTTTGCCGTCTCGCAATTTGATTTTTAATTTTTTCTTTGGCTCTTCCTGCGCTTCATCGCTTAAAACCGAACTTGTGTCTTTCTCCGGATACTTAACTTCTTTTGGCTCTTTTTCGGTCGTCTCATCTATCGGCTCGCCGTCCCATTCTGGGTCGGAAAAATGTTTGTAAGCATCCACAAAATCATAAATTGTAAAATACTCTTTTCCGTCAAAAAGCCGCGTTCCCCTGCCGATAATTTGCTTAAATTCAATGATTGAATTTATCGGTCGCATTAAAACAATATTTCGGATATTTCGCGCGTCAACGCCAGTAGATAATTTTTGCGAAGTCGTAAGAATTGTCGGAATTGTTTTTTCGTTATCCTGGAATTCACGCAAAAATTGATCTCCCCGAGCGCCATCATTCGCCGTCACGCGCGCGCAATAATTAGGATTTTTGCTTTCCTTCATCTGGTTTACTAAATCGCGAACAGCCAGCGCGTGGTCTTGGGTCGCGCAAAATATGATTGTCTTCTCGTCTTGGTTTATCTCGTCTAATACTACGCGAACCCTTTTCGCTTCGCGCTCTTTTATTTCAATAATCCGATTAAAATCTGTCTCTTCGTAAATTTTTCCTTCTTCAACCTCGCCTTCAATAATTTGGTCGTCAGAAGTATAAACATAATCATCAAGCGTGGTTTGAATTCTTTTAACCTTAAAAGGTGTTAAAAATCCATCGTTCACGCCTTCTTTGAGCGAATAAATATAAACTGGCTCGCCAAAATATTGATAAGTGTCTACATTGTCCTTTCGCTTCGGCGTGGCCGTCATTCCAAGTTGAACCGCCGGAGAAAAATATTCTAAAATCCCCCGCCAATTACTCTCATTATTTGCACCGCCGCGATGACATTCGTCAATGACAATAAAATCAAAAAAATCAGACGGATAATCGCCAAAATACGGGCTCCCATTTGGACCGCTCATAAATGTTTGGAAAATCGTAAAATAGACGCTTTCGCTTGTTGGCACTCCGCCTTTTTTGTGAATATCCAAAGGATTGATGCGAACCATCGCGTCCTTGTCAAAAGCGGAAAAAGCGTTAAACGCTTGGTCGGCTAAAATGTTTCTGTCAGCCAAAAACAAAATTCTCGGTCGGCGAACGCCGTCCCGTTTCAAATTCCAGCGAGTTTGAAAAAGTTTCCAAGCGACTTGAAAAGACACAGCGGTCTTCCCCGTTCCTGTCGCCATAGTTAAAAGAATTCTGGTTTTTTCTTCTGCCACGGCGTTCAAAATATTATTGATGGCAATTTCCTGATAATATCGTTTGCCGTGTTCGCCCTCGTTAAGCACGCTTCCAAATTTGTCTTTCCATTCGTTTTGACCAGAAAAAGTTTTATTCCATAATTCATCGGGAGCCGGAAATTTTTCAATCAATCCTTCCTGCCCCGTTTTCATTGAAATTTCGTAAATCTCTTTGCCGTTTGTCGCGTAAGTATAATCTATCTGAAGTTTCTTGGCGTAAGATTTGGCTTGAGCCACTCCTTCGCCTACTTTTAGTTCGTCTTTTTTCGCCTCAATAA
>JAHILZ010000059.1 GCA_018896765.1 Patescibacteria group bacterium
AAGTATTGCAATTTCATCTCGTTCGCTTTGCTTAAAATGCCCAAGATTTTTACTTCTTTTTTTTCATTATATTTTTTTATTTAAAAATTAAAAAGCCGATTTTATTTTATCATAGTGTTCGGATTCAGAAAAGAATCTGCCCAAGGTCTCTACAAGTATTTTAGGAGAATAACCTGCTTTTCCACTTTCGCTGGATTCAACTAAATCCATCAAGGATTTAATTTCAACCTGCCCCTCGGGATAACGGCTTTGCAATTCTTTTACCAGTTCAAGTTTTTGCTTTTTTTGTTTTTTTTCATCTTGTATATTATTTTTTTCATCTTTATAAAAATCAACTATTTCTTTTTCCAATGATTTCGTATTCATTACACAGCCAACGGAATCAAAAAATAACCAGCACTTTTCTCTTAACTCCTCAATATCTTTTTCATCAAACCTCGCTTCTTTTTTGCTTCTTACCTCAATAACCAAATCATTGATCCAATCTTCAATGCTATTATAAAATTCCTCGTTATTAATATCAATGAACTCTCTTTGCGGATGATCTTCTGTTTTTTTTGTTTTCTCTCTAAGGTCTTTAAATATTTGCTTATATCCATTCATTAGCTCGGTAGTAATAAGTTCGCTCAATAATTTCGTTCTCTCTTGCTCTTCCGGCGACACCGACTCTTCAGCGCTTATTTTTTCTTGAATCGATTGACGCAAAGACAGCCAATTATCTTTAATAGTCATTGGTTTTTGTTCATTTTTTTCATTTTCATCGCTAGTAAATGAAACCTCGCCTTTTTCTATTTCACTCATAGGTTTAAGCAATTATATTTTTAAACTTATCTAAAAAACTAATTGGTTTTTCGTTCTCAATCCACGCTCTAATGCTAATATTAAACATTTCAAACGTCAACAACCGGATATTCTTCTATATTTCTCAACTTTCCTTATTATTTCTCTAAAATATTCATAAATACGGATAATCTGCTGTTTTTTATTCCCATAAATACATATTGTCAGATAATTTGTATTTATCAAGTATGTTTTATCCAATTTTCTTAAGCTCCTCCAAAAGCCCAATTAATTTTTTATCTTCAATTCGCGCTCTGGCGCTGGCAATAAATTCGTCCAAATTTTTGCCTTCCAAGAATTTAAAAGGATTTGGATTTTTAATTATCATAATATTTACCAACTTACAAATTACAACAAACAAATTATCTAGCTGCGCAAGATCTGGCGAAGCCAGACAAACAATTTCCAAAGCACAAAGTTCAAATTACAAACTGTTTGTGTTTTTTTTATTTTACTTATTGTGTTTTGTTTGTATATTGTAATTTGTTATTTGTGTTTTACAAAAACTTTAATTAGCATTATTGCTCCTGCCGCGATCATCATATCCGCCAAATTAAAAATCACAATATCACCCAAATTTATATAATCAATGATATATCCAAATCTAATCCTGTCAATCAAATTTCCCAAAGCGCCGCTCAGAATAAAGCCAACTGCCAGAATCTCTTTTTTTCCCATTTCCTTAAAACTTAACAGTTTCCCGCTTGCCAGCCCGATAAAAAACAAAAAAGCGATAAAATAAAAAACCCCGTCGCTTGCTGGAAGTCCGAAAGCAATGCCGTAATTTTTATAAATTTCCAGGATGAGAAAATCGCTAAAATAGAATGGCGAAGCGGACAGCGAAGATATGGCCGTTTTTTTCACCGCCTGATCCAATATGACAAAGCCAACCATTAACAAAATAATGATTGGCAAAAATATTTTTCTCGAAATATTTATTTTCATGCTAATGTTTACCGCAAAATAAATGCTATGAAATTCTCATCCTATTTTCCGCATCCGCAATGACAATGGCATTTAATGCAAGTTTTTGCTTCAGGAAACGCTTTCAGCCGATTGATATCAATAGTTTGCGATTTGCCGCAATTAGCGCAAATTCCATAAGCGCCACTTTCCATCTTGACTAAGGCCTCATTAATAGCCGCTAGATCTTTTTCCAGCTGATGCTCAACGCCTAAATTGTTTTCATACATTTCCACTTCGCTGGCGTTTTCTTCCGGCCTATCGCCGATTTGCTCAAACCTAGTGTCAAAGTCACCTTTTAAATCCTTGCTCTTGCCGGCAAATGTCTCAAGTTGCGCCGTTATCTTGGCTTTTTTCTCAGTCAGAGCTTTTTTTAATTCCGCTAAAGTTTTCTCGTCAATATTCGCTTTATTTTTTGCCATATGAATCTTTTAATAAATTATTTTAATTTGAATCTTAATTACTGTCTAATATTATCACGTTTACAATAAAAATCAACTCTATTAACTTCTATATTTTTTTTCTCCGGTATTTTTTTCGCTTCCAAGCTCTGCCGCAAAACGCCATGAAAAAAAATAATGGAAGCTTCTTCTTTTATTTCTCGTCTTTCAGCAACCACTTATAGACCGGCAAAATATTTATTGTTTTTCCTTCCTGTTCCACCAAACCTTCCTCATCTTCGGTAAGAATAAGTCCGTTGCTAAGATTGAGCTCGCCAAGCGCAACAATCAAAGATTTTATTTCTCTGGCTTTTGTTTTCGTGTCGTCCAGCTTTTGAGCCACTTGAATTAAGGCAGACGGCGCGTTTTTTTCTTTTATCAAAAAATCTATTTCCAGATTATTTTTTGTTTTATAATAATAAACTTCATTTTTTCGGCGCAGCAGTTCCAAAAAAACTAAATTTTCCAAAAACTTTCCCCGATTCTCTGAGAACTTAAAGGAAATGCTGTTTGCCAGCCCATTGTCTATGCAATAAATTTTTCTCGGAGCATAATATTGTTTTTTAAGCGAAAAAGAAAAAAGATTGACGGAAAACAAAACAAAACTATTTTCCAGATATTCCACATAATTTTTGGCCGTATTGGCGCTTCCCAGACCCGCGATCTTTTTCAAGTTATTGTAAGTAAAAAGATTCGCCAAGTTGCTTAAAAGATAAAGAGATATCTCGCGCAACGCTTTTGTTTCTTTTATTTCGTAGCGGGCGATAATATCCCGATACAAAATATCTTCATAAAGCCGCACCAAAAGTTCCTTTTTTTGATATTGCAAATATTCCGGCATTCCGCCTTTTTCCATGTAGAAGTTAAAGCTATTTTTTAATTTTGCTCTCTCGGAAGTCTGGAAAAGAGAATTTTTATCAAAAGAAATTTTTTGAAAAGACAGGCATTCTTTAAACGAAAAAGGCAGCAGCTCTATCAAAACATATCTTCCTGTAAGTTTTGTGCCTAATTCTTTGCTAAGCAGAGTAGCGTTTGAACCGGTTATAAAAAATTTAAATCTCTGATCTTGCATTCGACGGACAAAATTTTCCCAGGACGGTATATTTTGAATTTCATCCAGAAAAAAAACTTTTTTCTCGCCCATTATTTCCGCGAATATTTCATAGAGCGCATTGAAATCTTGACTGGTAAAATCGATAAATCTTTCGTCTTCAAAATTTAAATAATAGCAATCTTTCTTGTAAAATTCATTCATAATCTGCAAAAGTAGAGTTGATTTACCAACTCGCCTGATACCGGCAATTATAACCGTATGAGGAATTTCTATATATCGTTTTATTTCTTCCAATTTTAATCTTTTTATGCCTTCGCATTTATTTTTTAGCGCTTCTTTTTGTTCTAAAATTATTTCTTTTAGTGTTGTTTTATTCATAATTTTAGTTATATTATCATTGCTAATGACAATATAACATAGATAGTTTGCATTGTCAATGATAATATCATAAACTATCGTCTATTTTTTGAAATTCTTCCGGTGTAATCGATACGCTGGCAGCTTGACAAAGTAAACTTTTTAAAATAGAATTTGATTAGTTTGTTCTCTATAATTTATATAAAATCAAAAGGAGGTAATAATCTTGAAAACAAAAATTAGTTCGCGAAAACCAGAAAAATCTTTATTCCAGCAAAGATTGGATATTTTTTATCCCACACTTGTAAAGTTGAAGGCTACTAAAGACAGAGAACACAAAAAAGACAAGGATAAACCATATTTCTCTATAAATCCGTGGGAGCTTGATAAAGCAAAAATTGACGCCTGCGATGCCACAAAAAGATTATCCGGTAAAATGCAAGTCTGCGCCGCTATTTACCAACCCTATCCTCTAACCCCGCTAAATCCGCATATATCAAATAGAGCAAGCCACACTAGAGATGTGGAATCAGCCGCAACTATAGCTTCCTGTATACTTAATCTAAATGTTCCAGCCACCGGAGCAATTGTAAAAGTGCATGATATTGGAACGCCTCCCTTCGCTCATAATGGACAAAGGGCTCTAAAACTTACGGGCGGGCATGGACTGAATGGCGCAAATATCGCGCAAAAAGTGGAAAGAGGCGGACATGGATTAAACCTTACTTATGAGGTTGTAGAGGGAGCAATAGAGCACTCGCAGAACAATTTGAATATCGCGACGGCAAGAATTCCCAATGAGACAAAAGTAGTGATAATAGCGGATGAAATCGCTTATACCGCCGCTGACAGGGATGATCTGAAAAATCTGATAATGAATTATAAAAATGGCGCCAATGGAGGAAAAAATAACGGAGTTACGGGAATTACCGAACTCTTGGATAACGGACTAGATAAAAATCTGCCCGAAGAACTAGACGAACTTGGAAAAAACAAAAGACAAGTAATTCTTTCTTGCATCAATGCCCTTGTCAGAGAAAGTCTGGAAAAAAATTGCGTATCTTTTTCAGAAAGCGCTACTGCCCAAAAACTTAGAGCATTTAGAGAGTTAATGTATAAGGAGGTTTATCATAAACTGGATCAAACCGAAGAAAGAATAAAACATCGAGAATATTTAGAAATAATAGTGGAATATATTGACGCTAACGGATTATCTGGAAGCATAGATTCTCGTTTCGCTACGAGTTTTTTTACAGATCAAGAAGCACTGTGGCTTGCTGAACTCATCAGCGACCACAATCCAAATGAAGAAGACCGCCAGCAAATTGAAACCTTATCTTTCAGGGAAATAATCCGATCGCTCCCAAAAAATATAGAAATAAACCATTTAAAAAGTCCATTGTGGAAAATTTAAAAACTTTACCCGCCAAAACAATAAACACTTGGCGGCTTTTTTATTATTTTACGCAAATAAAAGAACGGGTTTAACCCCGTTCTTTTATTATAGTTGACGTCAGCACTCCATAACCTACCGTAAAGCAGATTTAATATAGCCGATAAAAGCGCAAAGCCTTTATAAGCCGATTAAATACTGCGCGCCTTACAGAAACGAAACAGATTCCCAATTTTTATATCATATCCGTTTCCTCTTACCGTTTTTATCGTGTTTATAGAGTGCGAAAGTTTTTTAATCCAAAACAAAATTTGTTCTGAACTCGATTTAAACAGTAAGAGAAAAATGCCGGCTTTTTTCCCGCCTCAAGGATTCTCTAAACCAAAAAAATAGGCAAATTTCCATTACTCTTTACCTGCGCTTTTAATTATACCACCGCGTCGTTTTATTTTCAACCCCATTAGAAGTCTTAAAATTATTCTCACTATTTAAGATGTCGTAAGGCGAAAGCCGCTTCGCTTGAAAACCTCAAAACTTGTAAAGTCTTATTCGGACTTCTAACGGGGTCAAGATGCCGCAAGAGCAAACAGTGTAAAACTATTTTTAAACGCTTGCTATAAACATCTTTTCCACGCGAAACCAACACGATAGATTCGGTACTCAACAAGCTATCCACCGCTTATCAACACATTAGCCAAAAATCATTGCATTCTAAAACTCGGTTTTAGAATGTGTTATTTTAAAACTTAATAAACTTTAAAGACTTTACGGATTTTACGGACTCGTTTTGCCCTTTCTTTTTATAACAATATGGTATATAATGAATAAATTGATAATTTCTAAATTGGCATAGTTATGTCTTTGGATCCTATTTTTTCATTAACAGCAAACCCTGCTGTTCAATTGGCATTTTTCTTATTTTTAATCTTTTTAAATTTTATATTATTGATAAGCTTCTTCCGTCTTAAGAAAAAAGTCAATTTTTTCTTGCAGGGGAAAAATGCCAAGAATCTGGAAGGATCAATAAATAATCTAATCAATGATGCCGCTGTTTTGCGCCTAAATTTTGAAAAAATATCTCAAGAACAAGAAGAACAAAAAGAACTGCTTTATTCAACCATTAAAAAAATCGGCATTGTTCGGTTTAATCCTTTTAACAATACCGGCGGCGACCAAAGCTTTGCCATCGCCTTTTTAAATTCAGAAAATTCCGGAGTTATAATTTCCAGCTTGTTTCTAAGAGAAGGAACCCGCATATACGCGAAGCCAATTAATAAATTAAAATCTTCTTACCCTTTATCGAAAGAAGAGGAAGAGGCGATAAAGAAAGCGATGGAACCAATCGAGTAACAATAAACGAGCAAGAACAAGCATTTTTATAAAAATAAAATTTAAAATAATAAACAGATTATAAATTTTAAAGTCTAAATGAATTTTAAATATACAAATTCCTACCGGCAGGCAGGTTAAATATTTGTCATTTAAAAATTTAAAATTGATTTAAAATTTTAAATTTAGAATTTAGCATTTTACAGCGAATATGGTTATTAAAAAAACAAAATCTAAAACAAAAATTAAAACGGCAAACAAAAGCAATCTTTCTTCTCGTCCTCCTATCGTGGTGGTTATCGGGCATGTTGATCATGGAAAAACCACTCTTTTGGATTATATTAAAAAAACAAATTTGGCTGCCAAGGAAGTTGGAGGAATTACGCAAAAAATCGGAGCTTACGAAGTGGAAATAGAAAAAGAAGGCGGAAAAAAAGCGCGCATTACTTTCTTGGACACTCCGGGGCATGAAGCTTTCTCCGGCATGAGAAAACATGGAATAAAAGTGGCGGACATCGCCATCCTTGTCGTCGCGGCAGACGATGGCGTCCAGCCCCAAACAAAAGAAGCCATAAAATTCGCCCAAGAAGCCTCTCTTCCTATTATCGTCGCTTTAAATAAAATCGACCGGCCCCAAGCCGATATCGCCAAAACAAAAAGCCAGCTTTCCGAAGCGGGAGTTCTTACCGAAGACTGGGGAGGGCAAACTCTAAGCGCGGAGATTTCAGCCAAAAGCGGCCAAGGGGTCCAAGAACTTTTAGAAACTATTCTGCTCTTAACGGAAATGGGTGAAATAAATGCGAATCCCGACGATAGAGCCGCGGGAATAGTTTTAGAATCGAAAGCTGATCCTAAAAAAGGAATCTTGACGACTTTTTTGGTTAAAAACGGAACATTGAAATTAAGAGATACCGTTGTTTCCGGCGTATGCATTGGAAAAATAAAAAGAATGGAAAATTTCCTTGGCCAAAGCGTGCAGATTGCCCCTCCTTCAGCCCCGGTAGTGGCAATGGGAATGGAAAATATGCCCCAGCCGGGACAAATATTCAACGCTTTTAAAAATCCAAAGGACGCAAAAAAAGCCGTACTGATCGCTCGCCTCGCTTTGCTCGAGTCAGAGCGAACCGAAAAAGAAGAGTTCGCGAAAAACAGCGAACTGATCGCCGAAGAAGAAAAAATGGCAAAAGGAGCTGAGACGGCAGAAATTAAAAAAGAAGAAAAATCCGCCAAACCTCTTAATATTTTGCTAAAAGCTGACTCCAAGGGAACATTGGAAGCAATTGACTCTATTCTAAGCAGTCTCAATTTCAAAGAAATAAGCTTGCGCGTAACCAAAAAATCGGTTGGCGATATTAATGAAAACGATGTCCGAGAAGCGAGCATCGCCAGCACGGTAATAATTGGATTCAATTCTCGAGTTCCGTCATCGGTAAGCGATCTGGCAAAGCAAAAAAAAGTAAAAATAATTACCGGCGCCATTGTTTACAAGCTAATCGAGGAAGTCAAAGCTTTGGCCGCCTCGCTCTTGCCGCCGAAAATAATTAAAACAACAATTGGAAAACTTCAGGTGATAGCCATTTTTAAAACCAAAAAAGCAACCGGAGACGGCATTGAAATAGTTTTTGGCGCCAAGGTGCTCGATGGTAAAATAATAAACGGAGCAAACATTGAAATATTCCATAACAAAATTTCTGCCGGCGTCGGCAAAGTGCTAGAATTGCAATTCAATAAGGAAGTTTCCAAGGAAGTTTCCAAGCCGAACAATGCCGGCATTCATTATCGCGGAAACGGCAAAGTTGAAATGAATGATATTATCGAGGCCTACACGGAAGAAACTATCAAGCAAAAATTGGAGTAAACAGTTAGTCCATAAAGTCCGTCAAGTTCATAAAGTCCATAAAGTCTAAAAAATTAGTCAAATTATTAACTTTTGACTTTAAGGACTTTATAGACTTTTGACTAAAAAAAGCATGACCAGAAGAATAGAAAAAATCAACAAACTTTTAGCCCATGAAGTTTCTAGGCTTTTTTTGACAGAGATCGATTTTCCGCCGGATGTAATCGTTACCATCGGAAGCATTGACACCTCTCCGGATTTAAAGTATGCTGATGTATTGGTTGCTATAATCCCGGACAACAAAACAGGCACCGCCTTGAATATAATCAAAAAAAAGATTTATAAAATACAAAAAACGATCGACCGCCGCCTCCAAATGCGGCCGGTGCCGAAACTGAGATTTTCTCCCGCCGCCACAGAGCCGAAAAGAATAAGCGAACTTTTCCAAAAAATCAAGGAAGAAAAAAAACCGGAAGAATCAAACGAATAGCGATTCTGCCGCCATAACAAACCAACCGCGCTTATATGGATTTTCTATCAAAACCTATCCTCACCGCGAAAGACAATTTGCTGTTAGAAAAAATAAAGCGAAAAATATCCGGTTTCCAAAATTTTAATATTTTCACCCACAAAAATCCGGACGGCGACGCTATCGGCTCAATTCTTGCATTATGCCAAATTCTGGCCGCGAAAGGCAAAACCGCGAGAACATTTATTTTTGATTCGGCAGACGAACGTTTTTCTTTTTTCCCAAACTTTGAAAAAATAAAAATCGCGAGAAAGCCGGAACTCCTGGACAATGCTTTGATAATTTACGTTGACTGTTCCAGCCCCGCTCGCACGGGCTTTGAAGAAAATTCTTTCGCCGATAAAGAAGGTATTGCCATAGACCATCATTTGGTTAGCGAACAAGAAGACCCTAATGTAATAAAAATCATCAATTCCGCCGCATCTTCAACCGCTGAAGTTATTTTTGACATGGCAACGCAATTAAATTGGCCAATGGATGTAGAAACTTCAACTTGTCTTTTAGGCGGATTGTTGGCGGACACCGGCTCATTTCAGCACTCAAACACTTCGCCAAAATCTTTTCGAATTGTTTCTCTTCTGATTAAAAAAGGCGTAAATCTAAAAAAAACAGCGGAACAATTATTCAAAAAAAGGGAGTTCGACGGCTCTTTAAAAATATGGGGAAAGGTTCTGAGCAGAGTATCCGTGGACGCTCAAACTAAAATGGCTTTTTCTTATGTCTCGCAAGATGATCTTAAAAAATACAATTCCAACGAAGATGAATTAAGCGGATTAATAAATCTCTTGGCGGGAATACCGGAAAGCAGGTTTTCGCTTCTGTTGATAGAAACTAAATTCGGAAAGGTAAGAGGAAGCATGCGCTCGGAGCTTTACAAGGGCGTGGATGTCGCGAAAATCGCCCAAGCTTTCGGCGGAGGCGGCCATAAATTAGCCGCCGGATTTGAAGTGGAAGGAAAAATCAAAGATAAAGAAAAAGAAATAAAAGAAAAAATCGCGGAAGAACTGTTGAAACAATGATAATTTATCGCTAATCAATCGCGAATAAATAATTCAAGAAGCTTCTTCCCGATCAATAACGCATCTTGAATTTTTCAGCAAATAATCCTAAAATAGAAAAGTATTCTTCGGCCACGTAGCCAAGTGGTAAGGCGGGAGTCTGCAAAACTCTTATCGGCAGTTCGATTCTGCCCGTGGCCTCAAAAATCATTTTAACATTTTAACAAAATATAAACCCCTTTTAATGAAACGGCTCAGTGGTGGAATTGGCATACACGCGACACTTAAAATGTCGTGTCCTTACGGACTTGTGGGTTCGACTCCCACCTGAGCCACTAATAATAATTTTTAAAAAAAGCTTTTTTGTCATTGAGAGTCCTGTACTCAAGAAGAAACAATCTCTTTTTTCTGTCATTGTGAGAAGCCCAGCAGGACGGCGCGACGGATAAACATATTTCGCGCGTACTTTTGTAAATTAACTTATATTGTGTTATAATTATCGCAGACTGACCATTGACAAAACTTTGGTTATAGCGCACAATCGAAAGTCCAATATTATAATAATGCAATCTATATGTCATTCACAAGGTTATACAATTTAATATTTAAGGAAGATATTATTACAGAAGTTTTGATAGCGAATAAAGGCAAATTTCCCGATAATATTTCTGTTTCCATCGCGCCATCGCAAGACGGGGGTTATATTGTTAATATTAACGAATTACCGGGTTGCATCACTCAAGCCGAAAACGGCAAAGAAATTTTTGAAATGGTTAATGATGCGTTATATGCTTACTTTGAAGTTCCAAAAGATTACCAGCCCTTTATGCCTGTATTTTTTCCTCCCGAAAACGAAAGGAAGCAATTTAATATTGAAATTCCAAATCAATACTTAAATAAAAATTTAGTTTTTCAAAGAACTTAATGGGTATTTTTTCATTTCCTTGCAAAAGAAAAAAACTGATAAACGCTCTTAGAAAACTTGGATTAGTCGTGGAAAACGGTTCGAAACACGATTTGGCAAAATGCGTTCATAATGGCGGTAAAACAACAATTCCAAGACATAATGAAATCAAGCGAGAAATAGTAAAAAGTATCGCTGATTTTTTATTGGATAAAGAATTTGAAAAAGAGAAATTATTGGATTTATTGAAATAGTTTTTTTCTATCATTGCGCCTTCGATTGCACTCAGGCCATGAGCGAAGTCGAATGGGAGAAGCCGAAGCGACGAAGCAATCTATAAATAGTTCAAAGTTCAAAATGCAAAATTCAAAGTTGCGCCTTGTTAAATAGTTGCGAGGCAAATTTAACACGGTAAAGCTAAAAGTTTAAATTTGCTGAATCCTTGCAAGCTTTTAATTTTAAATTCGACTTTTAACTTTTCACTTTGAACTTTTAACTTAAGAACGAGATTACTAGCATTGATGACTTTATAAATTGATGTTGCCAAAAAAAAAAGGGGGGGAGCCGAAGGAAAGCCTGCGGCTTCCGACGGGGTAAAAATTTTTGCCCGCCCTCGCTTTTCCGCCGCCGAATTTCGTATTTCGCTTTGCGAAATGCGGCGCCTATTTACATTTTTTGATTTTTGGTGTAGCATTGAAGTAATAGAAAGGTAATAGCACTTATATTTTAATTCTACTACCACGATATTAGTATGTCAAACATAACAAAAACACTTAGAAAACTTAGGGAGGGAAAGAGTTTGTCCCAAGAGAAATTGGCACGATTGGCCGATGTCGCCAATAATACAATTATCAAAATTGAAGCTGGAAAAAACCAGAATCCAACGCTTGATACCCTCAAGAAAATTGCGAAAGCTCTTGAAGTTAGCGTTGATGATTTAATAAAATAAGTTATAATTTATTATATGAACAAAAAATATATATTGTTATCAATAGTTATTTTAACCACTTTTTCACTCTTAATATTGGGTGAGAAAGTTTTGGCAACCGTAGGTGGCCAAACATATATCTCTGAAATTGCATATAACACTACAAATAGTTCGGTTTATTATTTAGTAAATGATTATAGTGGCAAAGAGTGTCCGCCTGTTATTCATTCAATCAATCTTGCCAATAATCAAGATACTCAGATAAAAACATGTGATGAAGTTTTCCAAGAATTCTTCAAAAACTATAGCGAAGAAAATAATCAAAAGTACAGACAATTTATTTCTGATTTCTATAAGAACCTGTTTTTTATTGGCAGTGTGAGTTTAAAAAAGAACAACATTAATGTTAGTGTCAGCACTCTTTCAGAACGCGTTGAGAATGGCGAAAAATATTGGACTGAATTCCGCGCCATTCTTACTCAAGATAATAAAGAAGTCGCCAAAATAGATTTTCGTGGATGCGATAAAGAACAACCTCACATTTTTGAGGGGTACAAAATTCCAAATTCCGACGCTATGGCTATTCTTATTTCCAATAAAGGAGATTGCTTTGAGGGTGGATATGTGAGAGAGACCCTTCATCTTGTCAGAGGCATAAAATATTACGATACAAATATAGTTAGAAGTTTCAAAGAATCGTCAGCAACAGAACCAAATTTAGGAAACATGATAGTTTATGCCTCATCAAGAGATGCGACAAACAATAATAATATTGATAATTCTACCAATATCCCAGCGAATCAACCGGAAGTAACACAACCGACTCAACAAAATCAGCCAAAAAATTTGGTTACCGTATCAATGATGTTGAGTGGGGTTGTGATACTTGTTGCAGGAATATTATTGGGTTATTTAATTGGGAAGCGATCTGCCCGACCTACTGACAAGAACTTTCCTAATCTTAGTCAATAATTTTTACCAATTTATTTTTACGGCGCGCCAACTTCGTTGGCACGAAATTCGGCGGCGGCGGAAAAGCGAAAGCGCGGCGCAAATAAATATAATTTTAAAAAAAGCTTACCATTTAAGCTTTTTTATTTTCTCCCAACTTTTTAAAAATTTATAATTTTTAAAAACGATTTATGAATTCTCGCGGAGTAATAATTGGAATATTTTGAAAAAATTTAAGTTTCAGCAAATGTTTGTCGCCGGAAATAATAACATTAGAATCAAGGACGACTTTCATTTTTTTACTTTTCGAACGGATAAAATCGCTTTGGCTATGTCTTTCTTGGAGATTCCTCTTGAAAGCGGTTTAATTTTTTGCCAAGTTGTCCAAAATTCAGGCTCCTGAATTTTTTTGACAATAATCGTATCTTTGGTTTCTCTGATAAAAACTTCCGTATTTTTCCATTCCTTAGGCAAAACAATGCTTTGTCCGACAAGTTTAGTTTGGTAATTCATAAAATTATTTTTTAATTATATTTTCATTATACTCTTTCTAAGCTCAGTGTCAATTTTTAAAAAATCCTATCTCCTTAATCTTTTTCCCGCATTATAACCGGAATAACGCTATTCCACCGCTTCATTTCTACAATTTAGATTGGGTTTCCAGCCACAACGAGATCCCGCTTAGACTGGACAAATTAACAATACAATAGTTTATAAATAATAAAAAAACGGCTTCTTTTCAGGGAGGCTGTTTTTTTGTTTATTTATAAATTTCGCGCGTTCCAATGTCAAAAAGTAAAATTTTATTTTTGTCTAAAAATTCAAAAAGAATGCGATTTAATAAAGAATTTTTTACAAGCATTGAATTTATTTGAATTTTTCTTTTGGAATTTTTGATTGTTTGACAATCGCCAAGAAAGTTCCAATCGGAATAGGTTTTGATTTGCCATGCAAAGGAAGAGGAACAATTATGCCACTGGCGGGATTTTTCCAAATCATATGGCTTCCTTTTTGGCGAGACAAAATAAAACCGTTTGTTTCTAAAATTTTTATAATTTTTCTGGCATTGATTGATCGCATAAAATTAAAAAGTTTTTTGAGGAAGCGCCGCTCTTACTTCGCTAATTATCAGGCCTTTGGTTCTAACTCTGATTTTTTGTTTTTGTGAAGCCAATTCTTCCAGCCATAACTCCAAGACTTCTTTGGCGTTCTTTTCCGCTTCTTCAAAAGTTTTTCCAAAAGTAACGCATCCGGGAAAATCCGGAAATGAAACATTGTATCCGCCTTCTTCAGCGGAATCAAAGACGGCAAAAGATGATAAAATTTTTCTTGTTTTGTCAGCCATAATTTTGAATTATTCAAATTATATTTTTATTATACACTTTTTAGACCCCAGTGTCAATTTTTGAATTGATAAATCGTCAGGATTGGAAGTCATAATACAAAGTTAATAATACAGTCATCTTGGCAAAAAAATTGCTCTTTAAAAAAACAATCTTTGGGGTATAATTTGGCTGTAATTTTTTATTGCCAAATTAAACCTTGAAGATTATAAATAATTTTCAATGGCAGGAGGAAAAATAAAATGGTAAATGAAAGTTTAGCAGAAATAGGGCATGCCCTGATTTGGATAGCTGCAGTAGTTGGGTTTTTAACTCTTTATGTTATACCAAATCCAACAGTTGAAATGTTAAAAAAGGCAATTACTTTAATGGGAACAATAACAATTCTTGGCGGCATTGCACTACTTAGAAGCCAGCGCGAAACAAAAAAACAAAAAGTCTATATTTTAGGCGAAACACCCTCTTCAAAATCTTAAGAAGTTTGTAAGTTTTTCTTATTTTTTTGAAGAGGTTTTTTTATTTATAAATTTCGTGCGTTCCAATGTCAAAAAGTAAAATTTTATTTTTGTCTAAAAATTCAAAAAGAATGCGATATTGCTGATTTACGGAGAAAGAATAAATTTTTTTTAGTTTGCCTTTGAGTTTGTGAGTTTTGAGTGATAAATAAAAAGGTTCGGTTTTAAATAAAAAAATCTTTTTAACGGCAAGCGCTTGAATATTCGCAGGCAGTTTTTCAAATGATTTTTCAAAATCTTTTGTTTTAAGAATTTTTATCTCATTTTTTGGCATACTGAGGATATTTTCTTTTTAAAAAAGCTTCAAATTCTTCCGCTTTGCCGGCTGAATATTCTTTCCTGCCTTTTCGGATTTTATTTAAAGCGTCTTTAACTTCAAAATTTTCCTTGCTTGCGCCAATCGGCTTTAAACTTATTTTAATTTTATATTTATTAGGAAAAATAAAAACTTCTTCTCCGGTTTTTTCCACGAAACGAAAAAGTTCCTCATATTGTTTAATGAAGTTTTTTTGAGAAACCGCAATTTTAGCAGTATTAATTTCCATGAATTTAATCTTTTTTGTTGAACTGGTTTTGAGTTTTTCCCAATATTGGCATAAGCAAACGAAAATACTAAATTTATTTAAAGCTGTTGTTCTGAAAGCTTTAGCTCGAAGAATCCCGAGTATTTTCCGCTTAAACACGAAATTCTTCGCTACGCTCGGAATGACAAATTAGGGAAACCCTAAACGAGTTCGTTTATTGTCATTATACTCCATTAACAATTAATGTCAATTTTTATTTCCTTAATCTTTTCCCCGCATTATAACCGGAATAACGCTATTCCACCGCTTTAATTCTATAATCAAATAGTTTAAATTAGCAATACAATAGTCTATTGCAAAGCTTTTCCTATAAGCTTATTTTAATTTTCCCCAACCCTTTATAAAATCCGCAAAAATGATATAATACTATTATAAATAACGAGCAAATTAACCTAAATCCTTATGGTCAAAAATTCTCCAACCGCGACAACTTCGATTTGTCCGAAATGCCTGAAAAACATACCAGCTGATATTGTTAAAGAAGCGAAAAAAATACTTTTAAAAAAACATTGCCCGGTTCACGGCGGATTCGAAGATATTTATTGGTCCGACTCCGCGCTTTATGATAAATATAAAAAATTCGCCTGCGACGGTGAGGGCGCATCCAATCCCAATGCCGAGAAAAAAAACGGCTGCCCGCTGGACTGCGGGCTTTGCGCCGATCACAAAACCGGCGTGATTTTGGCGAATATAGACCTGACAAATCGCTGCAATCAAAAATGCCCGATTTGTTTTGCCAATTCCGCCGCTAGCGGATATTTGTACGAGCCAAGTTTCCAGCAAGTTAAAAAAATGCTGGAAATACTGCGGCGCGAATTACCCGCGCCTTGCGAAGCTGTTCAATTTTCAGGAGGAGAACCAACGCTTCACCCGGATTTTATTAAAATTGTCGAGCTAGCCAAAAAAATGGGATTCGCGCAAATTCAAGTCGCGACTAACGGAATAAGAGCGTCACAAGATTTGAATTTTTGCGAAAAAATGGCCAAAGCCGGAATAAATACGATTTATTTCCAATTCGACGGCGTAAAAAAAGAAACCTATCAAAAAACAAGAGGACATAATGCTTTGCCGATCAAGCTAAAAGCTTTGGAAAACTTCCGCTTGTCCGGCCTCGACAGCATTGCCTTGGTGCCCACTATTATTAAAGGCGTAAACGATGATCAAATAGGCGATATTATTGATTTTGCCAAAAAAAATTCCGACATAATTACCACCATAAATTTCCAGCCAGTTTCGTTTTCGGGCCGAATCGATAGAAAAGAGCTAACAAAACAAAGAATCACCATTCCCGACGTCTTAAATCTGATTGAAAAGCAAACAAACGGCCAAATATTAAAAAAAGATTTTTACCCCATACCTTTCGTTGCCCCCATTTCTTCTTTTACCGAGGCATGGAAGAAATCCCCGCAGGTAAAATTTACCATTCACCCCCACTGTGGCGCGGCCACCTATGTTTATATCCGCGGCAATAAACTTTTTCCCATTGCCAGATTTATCGACGTTGAAAAATTTTTAAACTTAATTAAAAAAACTGCCGCAAACCTCAGCAACCATGGGTTTATAAACAGAATGACTAATAACGATAAATTTGACAAAGCGGCGGCTATCGCGAAAATTACCAATCGCCTTCCCGAACTGATAAAATCTAAAATGCCTTCTCAAGGCATAAAAATTGGAAAATCGCTACTTGATGTTATTCGGTCGGGGTCATCCCCCGCTTTAAAAAAATTCCACCGAGATACCCTTTTTATCGGCATTATGCATTTTATGGATCCTTATAATTTTGACATTGAACGGGTCAAACGATGCGGCATTCATTATATCACGCCGAATATGAAAATAATCCCTTTCTGCGCCTATAATATTTTCTATCGGGAAAAAATCGAAAAACTTTTTTCCAAACCGCTGAAAAAATAAATTTCCAACCCCTTACTCATAAAATTCTATAATGTAAAAAAACAACCCGCCGAAAATCGTTTTTTTTGTTTGTTTGGGAATAATTTTGATGCTGATAGATACTATTCAATAAACCTAAAGCTTTGAACCATTTGATCGAAATAAGTTCTAAATTTTTCAGAATCTTCCGGCAGATACAATTGGCCATTTAAACTAAGGACATAAATTACATTATTTTTTTGAATAAAATATCTAACAAAGTTATTAGACATTTCGAATTTGGATGCAGTTATATCATTATTAATATTTTCAAAAACTAAATAATTGTATGCATCCCAAAAATTAAGGCCGATATTTTTTCCATTTTTTCTTACAAAATCATCTATCGTTAAGTGCTCATCTTG
>JAHILZ010000002.1 GCA_018896765.1 Patescibacteria group bacterium
AATACTAATTTTTTTAGTAAAGACACGATTTATGCTTATTCAGAGCCAAATGATAATGTAGTGGAAGGAAAAGAGATATTGCAAAATGCTGATGTTGTAGAATATGTTTATGGATTGGATGAATATAATAAAAAATTTAAGTTAGCATCATTACAAAGAATTAAGAATGATATAAACTTAAATGAAGTAAAAATCTATACCTTGAAAGATTTAGAAAGAGATATAGAATATTCTATTCACTCTGATTACTGGTCCCGCCTTGCGCCTCGCGCGGTTTTGACAGGTGCGGGAATAATAAAGCTTTTTAAAGATGAAGCAAATAAAGCGGCTGGCAATCCGCAATCAATCATGCGTCCGAAATCCGTTGCTTCCGTATACGGTTCTTTGGCTCCGACAATAAGAACAACAGATCCGTTGGCAAGAACAATTGCCACTGTCGGACAATTGCTGGCAAACGCGGCAATTTATACTTCGGGAAAAATTTTAACCGCGGGGCAAAATATTATTATTTCCGCTTATGACAGCGCAAAATCTTCCGCTATCGCTTTTTATGATTGGGGGAAGGCGGCTGCTGTCGCCGCGTATAATGCCGCAAAGTCAACTGTTGTCGCCGCGTATGACGCGGTAAAAACAACCACTATTACTGTTTTTAACAAGACTAAAACAGGACTGCAATTGGCTCAAGAATACGTTTTTACTTTCGCCAATAGCGCCATTGCAAATATCGGCGTTTTTTTTAATTCAAGCGCTGATTCTATTTTTAGTTATTTAACCCCCACAACCAAAGCCCAGCTGGAGTTTGATATTTCCAAACCCTTGCCTGCCGTCTATTTACTCGAAGATATCATAAGTCAGGCAAAAGCGGCAGAAAACGCGGAAGCAGTAATAGCCGCCGCGCCGATTTATGACGCAGAGTTATCGGCTGTAAAAAATCAAAAATCGGTTTTTGCGTCCAGCGAAGAAATCGCGCTTAGCGCTAAGATCAAAAATATCGGCGCGGCGATTTGGCAAGGAGATAAAATTTCTTTGAATGTCTACACCGGTGAAAATTTGGCCAAGCAATTTTACCATTCTTCCTGGCTTACCAAAGTGCGTCCGGCAAGTTTGGGCAAAATAAAAATTGCTCCGGGCGCGGCCGGAACATTTGGATTTGTTGTTACCGCGCCGCGCGCTCAAGGCGATTATTTTTTCCGCGTTCGGCCGGTTTGGCAGAGCGATAAGAATGAATTTAATTGGCTGGGATTGGATGGCAACTTCGCCTGATACTAAAATTCCCGAGTTTCCTAAAAATCCAACCCTTGAAATCACTGCAAGCTTTAAGTTTTCTTCCACAAAACCGAATTCGATTTTTTATTGCAGTTTAGATGATGCCGACTTCGTGCCTTGCGAGGAAAATACTAATTATGAAAAAACTTATGAAAATTTATTTACTGGCGAACATATTTTAAAAGTCCAAGCTAAAGATGAATTCGGCAATATCGATAAAACCCCGGAAGAATATTCGTGGACGATAGAAAAGGCGGAAAGCGCGCCGCATTTGGTAATTTCGGAAATAGCGGCTGGTGTTGGTAATGCTTCCAATGAATTTATAGAACTTTATAATCCGACTGATTTTTCTTTAAATCTTAAGGAACAAGTTGGACTGAAAATTAAACTCGTTAATTCTTCCGGTATCGAAATAAATAAGCAAATAACTTGGATCAATAATACAATTAGCTCGCATAGATATTTTCTTATCGGTTCCGGCAGTTTAGCCGATATAAATTTAGATGCTACTTATGGAGGCGAGCTTTTGACCGGCGTCAGTGGAGTTATCGTTCTTGATAAAGACAACAATGTTATTGATAAAGTCGGTTGGGGAGAGAAGCCACCCGGAGAAAAATTAGCGCCGATTGTCGCTTCCGAGGGGCAAGGAATCGAAATTGATCAAAGCGGCGGACTTAAAACAGGACAATCTCTCGAACGTAAGTTTAATGAATTTTCTACTGCTGAATCTTTGGCCAACGGCGCTGATGAATTTCTTGGCAACGGCTGGGATACTGATGACAATAGCGCGGATTTTGTTTTGCGCTCAGCACCTAATCCGCAAAACTCGGCAAGCATTGCCGAACCCGCGCCAACTCCAGCGCATAATATTTCCAGCGGATTGGATTATCCTTCAATTCAATGGGCTATTGACAGCGCGAGCGCGGGCGATAAAATATGGGTGGATAGCGGCACATATTATGAGAATGTAAATATTAACAAGCAGCTTACTTTGGAAGGCATTGACACGGGTGGCGGCAAGCCGGTGGTGGATGCGAAGGGAAAAGGCAGAGCCATAACTTTAAGCGCGGACGGGATTACACTTGAAGGATTTAGCGCGATAAATACGGCAAACGCAAGCGGCGAGTGGCCGATTGCGGGAATACTGGTAAAATCACAGAAAAACATCATTAAAAATAATACCGTTAACAGCAATGACAATGGCATAGTTTTATACTATTCCAATAATAATGAGTTAGCGGGCAACGAAGCTTTTGATAATAGCAACGGTATTTATTTAGATCATTCAATCGATAATAATTTAAGCAATAACACGACAAATTCGAATAATAATGGAATCGTCATTGCTTCCGACGGCAATAATATTTTCGGCAATAATATTTTGTCTGACAATACCGCAGATTCAAATGATCGCGGAATTTATCTGTTGTATGCCAGCGGCAATACGATAACTGACAATAGCGCTGATTCGAATTTCTATGGAATATACCTCGGAAGCAATTCCAAGAATAATATTATAAAGGGCAACACTTTAAGCTATAATAATATTGGACCAAGCAGCGCCGGGATCTATTTTTACAGTGATTCCAATTATAATACTATTACTGGTAACAATATAAGCGATAATAGTTTCGGGTTTAATATTTACTATTCGGCGGGTAATATTATTTATCACAATAATATTAAGAATAATACGAATCAGGTTTACGATAATGTCGGCAATGGCAATATTTGGGACGACGGCTATCCCAGCGGCGGAAATTATTGGAGCGACTACGCGGGAGAAAATGTTAAAAAAGGCGCGAGTCAGAACGAGGCAGGAAGCGATGGCATAGGAGATACGCCGTATATTGTAATAGGATATGGCGATAAAGTATTAGTTCAAGATCGGTATCCGCTGATGCAATAATCAAGAAAATCTAAAACTAAGTTTTAGATTTTCTTGATAGGTTAAATGTATGTTCAATATCGCCGCGAAAATAAAATTTATCAGAGAAAACAAGATTACAAAGTACAGCTTTATTGTTTTTGTCGGCTCTTTTATCGCCGGAATCGGAGGGTATCTCTACAATGTTCTTATGGGACGGATGCTGGGACCGGCCGAATATGGAATTTTTGCGTCATTGGTCAGCTTGCTTTATATTATTTCCGTGCCGGCAGGGACTTTGAGCAGGGTTGTTTCGCGCTCGATTGCCGAGCTTCACGCGCATGAGAAATTCGAAGAAGCCCGCTATTTTATCGACAAGATTAATTGGCTGTTTTTGAAAATCGGACTTGCTTTATTTGTTTTATTTCTTTTAATCAGTCCGGCTTTGGCCGGTTTTTTGCGTTTGGAATCCGCCCTGCCTGTTATAATTTTGGGAACGGTTTTTTTCGGTTCTTTTATCGGCGCGATCACCGGCGCCGCGCTTAACGGCTTGCAAAGATTTTATCATCTTTCCGCAAACGCGATTTTGGGATCGGTTTTAAAAATAATTTTTGGCGCATTATTCGTGTGGCTGGGATGGGGAGCGAGCGGAGCCGTGGGCGCTTTGACCGCTTCCGGAATTTTTGCCATCATCCATGCTTATTTTTCTTTTGGCCTTCCCGAAAAATCCCGTGAAATTAAAATAGACTGGAAAAGAATGATCGCTTACGCTCGGCCTGTTTTTTGGGCCACGCTCGCCATTACCGCGCTTTATAATATAGATGTTGTCATGGTAAAGCATTATCTTGATCCGGAAACTGCCGGATATTACGGCATTTTGTCTTTGCTGGGCAAAATTGTTTTATTCATCACCGGCGCGATTCCGACGGTTTTATTTCCGATCGTAGCAGGACGGCAAAGCCGCAACGAAGAGCATTTTCATCTTTTGAAATATTCCTTTCTTTTGGTTTTGGCCGTATCTTTGGCTATCACCGCTTTTTATTTTCTCGCTCCCGACTTTATCGTCAGCTTGCTTTTTGGCGCTTCTTATTTGCCGATCGCGCCTTTTTTGGGCTATTTTGGCATAGTAATGACGCTTTTTTCGCTGATCAATGTATTGGCAACTTATAATCTTTCTTTAAATAGCATGAAATTTGTGCCAATTTTATTGGCCGGAGTGGCGCTTGAAATCGGCTTGATATATTTTTTCCATCAAAATATCCTGCAAGTGACCCAATGCATGATGGCCGCGATGTTTCTGACTTTTGCCGGACTGGCGGTATTTCAATACCGCCAGCCGCGGTAACCGGAATTTAGTCCTTAAAGTCGAAAGTCTATAAAGTCCTTAAAGTCTGTAAAGTCTATGCAGCGGCGAATCTTTGCTATAAGAGTTTTTTTGTGCTAAAATTAAGGAAAGATAAAAAAATGTTTCAAGAAATTTTGAAAGATTTAGCGAATACGGCTTAATTTTCTTATTCTGCGGGTATTAGCCGCATGTTTATTTTCAAAAAGATAAACTATCCAGATTAAAAACTTTTTCTTTGAGTAATTTGGCGACACTAGCTAATCCATGTCCTCGAAAAGAAAATTAAGCCGTATTCGCTAAAAGAATTTTATTACACGGTATAATTTCAAAAGCGCTTATTTAAATACACAAGATATGAAAAAAACCAAAGAGCGAATAATAAAAGAAACTCATGATCTGGCCAAAAAAGTCGGCCATTGTTTGTGCAATTTAAAACTGCTTTGCCCTTGCGAGGATTATATAACGCGCCAAGCTTGCCCGTGCAGCGATTATATTATAAAAGTAAAAGAGAAAAAACAATAAATAAGATAAAATGGAAACAGAAAAATCTTTAATTTCGATCATTATTCCGATACTGAATGAAGAGCAAAATATTCCTTTAATATATAAGGGAATTTTAGGCGCTTGGAAAAATCTTGAAAGCAAGTATGACTATGAAATCATATTTGTGAACGACGGCAGTGAGGACAAAAGCGGCGAAATGATTAAAAATTTATCCAAAAGCAATGCGAGAGTGAAATACATAGAATTTTCCCGCAATTTCGGCAAAGAAGTAGCCGTTTCGGCCGGGCTCCACCATTCAAAAGGCGGCGCGGCGATAATAATTGACGCGGATCTTCAGCACCCGCCCGGGTTAATTCCCGAATTTATAAAAAAATGGGAAAATGGATTTGAAGCAGTGATAGGAGTGAGAAAAGAAAGCGGCAAGGATTCGATTGTCAGGAACTTGGGCGCGTATTTATTTTATAAAATTATGAATTCCATCGGGGAGACGAAAATCGTTCCTTACTCGACTGATTATCGATTGCTCGACAGGAAGGTTGTTATAGAATTCAATAAATTCACGGAAAAAAATCGGATTATCAGAGGGCTGATTGCATGGCTTGGGTTCAAAAGGGGTTATATTTATTTCAACGCCGGAAAAAGGACTTATGGAAAAGCTCGATACAGCTGTTATGGGCTGGCAAAGCTTGCTGTTTCGTCTTTTGTAAGCCACAGTCTTTTTCCTTTGAAACTCGCCGGATATTTTGGAACTTTTTTGACCTTAGTATTTGGAGTGCTTGGCTTTTTGGTTTTTGTCAACAAATATATCGTCGGCGATCCCTGGGGGCTTTCGGTGTCCAATAATACCATTTTCGCGATTATTATTTTATTTTCCGTGGGAATTATTCTTGCCAGTCTTGGGTTGATGGCGCTTTACATCGCCAATATTCACAGTGAAGTCGTTGATCGACCGATGTATGTGATACGAAGTAAAAAGTTATAAAGTTGAAAGTTATAAAGTTATAAAGTTATAAAGTTATAAAGTTAATTTAACTTTATAACTTTATAACTTTGTCTTATGAAGATTATTTTAATCACCGGCGGAGCCGGATTTATCGGGAGCCATTTGGCTAAAAAATTATTGGACGCGGGCAATAAAATAATTTGCCTTGATAATTTTTATACCGGCAGAATGGAAAATATCGCCGGATTTTTGAAAAATAAAAATTTTAAATTACTGAAGCGCGATGTTGCCAAGCCCCTTGCGATCAAGGCGGATGAAATTTACAATTTGGCTTGTCCCGCTTCGCCTCGGCGCTATCGGCAGAATCCCGTGAAGACTATTAAAACCAGCGTTTTTGGCGCTCTTAATATGCTCGCGCTTGCCAAAAAAAATAAAGCCAGAATTCTTCAGGCATCGACTTCGGAAGTTTACGGCGATCCGCTTGAGCATCCGCAAAAAGAAACTTATTGGGGCAATGTCAATCCGATCGGGGTTAGGAGCTGTTACGACGAGGGAAAAAGACTGGCGGAAACTTTGTGCATGGATTATTGGAGGCAATATAAAACCGAAATAAGGATTGTCAGGATTTTTAATACTTACGGCCCGAATATGAATCCCGATGACGGCAGGGTAGTTTCCAATTTTATCGCGCAGGCCTTGCGAGGAAAAGATATTACGATTTACGGCGGCGGCTCTCAAACCAGATCTTTTCAGTATATTGATGATTTGACGGAAGGAATGATCAGAATGATGAAGCAGGACGAATTTATCGGGCCTGTGAATCTGGGCAATCCCAATGAGTTTACCGTGAAAGAATTGGCTGACAAAGTTCTTAAAATGATTCCGGAAAGCAAAAGCAAAATTGTTTATACTTCTCTTCCCGAAGACGATCCCCGAAAAAGAAAGCCGGATATTTCTTTGGCAAAAGAAAAATTGGGCTGGGAGCCGAAAATAGAGCTCGAGGAAGGGCTGGGGAAGACGATAGAATATTTTAAAGGCAAGTTATAAAGTTGAAAGTTATCAAGTTATCAAGTCCATTAACTTTACAGACTTTACAGACTTTAAGGACATTATAGACTAATCATATGAAAATAATAATTATCGGCGCCGGATATGTCGGACTCGTGCAGGGAGTGTGCCTGGCGGAGCTTGGCAATCAAGTGCGGTGCGTGGACATAGATAAAGAAAAAATCGAAAAGCTGAAAAAAGGCATAAGCCCGATTTATGAGCCGGGGATCGAGGAATTGCTGAAAAGAAATTTGAAATTGGGCAGAATAGTTTTTGACACCGCTATAAAAAGCCACATGGCAGGCAATGAAATGATTTTCATCGCCGTGGGCACGCCGCCGGAAGAAGACGGGCATGCGGATTTGAAATATGTGCTTGCCGCGGCGGAAGAAATCGGGAAAAATCTTTCGCATTATCAGATAATCGCGAACAAAAGCACGGTTCCGATAAAAACCGGGCAATTGGTCAGGGAGACAATCGCGAAATTTTACAAAGGGGATTTTGACGTGGTTTCCAATCCCGAATTTCTCAAGGAAGGATCGGCAGTGGATGATTTTATGCATCCGGACAGAGTGGTAATCGGATATGCCGGCAATAAAGAAGCGGCTGAAAAAGTGGCCGCGCTTTACGCGGTTTTGGGGACTCCCGCTCTTATTACTGATCTTGAAACAGCGGAAATGATTAAATACGCTTCCAATTCTTATCTCGCGGCGCAAATTTCATTTATCAATTCTCTTGCCAATATTTGTGAAAAAGCCGGCGCCAATATCGAAGATGTGGCGCGGGGGATGAGGATGGATGAAAGAATAGGGAAAAAAGCATTTCTGGGCGCCGGCATCGGATACGGCGGCAGCTGTTTTCCCAAAGATGTGAAATCTTTGATACAGATCGCGAGAGATTATAAAAACGATTTTAAGATACTGGAGGAATCTGAAAAAGTCAACAAAATCCAGAGGTTGAAATTTATCGAAAGGATAAAAAATAAATTAGGGAATTTGAAAGGCAAAAAAATCGCGGTTTGGGGGCTTGCTTTCAAGCCCAGGACGGACGATATTCGGGATGCCCCTTCTGTAACGATTGTCGAAGGCCTGCTTGATCTGGGGGCAAAAATTTTCGCTTATGATCCGGTTAGCGAAAACAATTTCAGAAAAATAGCGCCGGATGTAAATTTTTGCTCGAGTTCGCTTGATGCTTGCGAAGAGGCGGACGCGCTTGTCATCATCACCGAATGGAGCGAATTCAGGCAGGCGGACTTGGAAAAAGTGCGCGAAAAAATGCGAAATCCGATTATTTTCGACGGCAGAAATATTTATTCTCTTCCCAGAATGAAAGAATTGGGATTTAAATACATAAGCATCGGCCGTCCGGAGGTTTAAAAAGTTATCAAGTTGAAAGTTATCAAGTTTTCAAGTCGGAAAACGAACAGTGTATTAAGTTGTAAGGTTGAAAGTTATCAAGTAAAATAAACTTTATAACTTTATAACTTTATAACTTTATAACTTCGCATGCGCTACAGCTTTATTATTCCGCTAAAAGAAATTAATGATTATATTCGAGAAACAATCGGAGAGATTTTGAAAATCCAACGCGATGATTATGAAATTATTATTTATCCCGATAAAGCCGGCGCGGAAATTTGGCCGAAAACCAGGCAAATCAGCACCGGCCATATGGGTCCCGCGGCTAAAAGAAGCTTGGCGATTCGGGACGCTCAAGGCGAGATTTTAATTTTTTTAGACGATGATTCTTATCCGAAAGAAAATTTTTTGGAAAAATTGGACAAAGATTTTGAAGATAGCGGCGTAACAGCCGTCGGAGGGCCGGCGGTAACTCCAAAAAACGATAGTTTTGAGCAAAAAGTTTCCGGCGCTGTTTTTTTGAGTTCGCTTTCAGGCGGTTTTCCGGAAAGATATACGCCTTTGGGCGGAAAAAAATTAGTTTATGATTGGCCCAGCGTAAATTTATCGGCGCGGCGCAAAAGTTTCATCGCCGCCGGCGGCTTCAATAGCGATTATTGGCCCGGAGAGGACACTAAATTTTGTTTGGATATTATCAATAAATTGAACGGCAAAATTTTATATGATCCGGAACTGATAGTCTGGCATCACAGGCGGGAAGGATTTTTCAGGCATTTGAAGCAGATTGCCGGATACGGGCTTCATCGGGGATTTTTCGCGAAAAAGTATCCGGAAACTTCTTTAAAACTTAAATATTTTATTCCGAGCTTCTTTTTTCTGTTTGTCGTTATCGGTTTTTTCGCGAGCGCGCTTTTTCCGAATTTGTGGAAATTATACGCCATTGGCTGGTTTTTTTATTTTCTCGCGCTGGTAAAATCTTTTTTGGACATTTCCCGCCGCGAGAAAAATATTTTAGCGGTTTTAAGCTCCATCTATTTCATATTTTTTACCCATCTTGTTTACGGAGCGAGATTTATTCAGGGGTTTATTTTTACCAAGGAATTAAGAAGCAAATTAAGATGAAAATTTCCATTTCTTTTCCTCCAATTGAATCGAAAAAAGGCGCGCCGCTTTTGACGCAGAATCGGCAATTTCAATGGTTTAATTCTCCGACCTATATTTATCCGGTAATTCCGGCGTATGCGGCGACATTGCTCAAGCAAAGCGGCTTTGAGGTTTTTTGGGATGACGGCATTGCGGAGGGCTTGAGCTATCAAACATGGCTTGATAGAATTATTCGGGAAAAGCCGGATATAATCGCCATTGAAACAAAAACGCCGGTGATAAAGCGTCATTGGGAGATCATAAACGAGTTGAAAGCTTGCCCTGTTAAATCCGGTGAAACCGGAATTTCGCAAGGAGCGGAATTATTTAACAGGGTAAATAAAGTTGAAAGCTGGAAACCAAAAATCGTGCTTATGGGCGATCACGCGACTGCGTTTCCCGAAGAATCGATGAAAAATTCCAAAGCGGATTTTGCGATTGCCGGCGGAGATTTTGATTTTATTCTTTTAAGCATTTGCAAGGGGCTCAAAAAAGATGAAACTGGAAACTGGAAACTGGAAGCTGGAAATTTAGAAGGCGGTGTTTGGCGTCAAGAAAGCGGGAAAATAAAAAATAGCGGTATTTATGATTTGCGCAAACATTCTTTGGATGAATTGCCGATGATTGACCGCGAGCTTACAAAGTGGAAATTATACGGTTATAAAAACGGCAATTTCAAATATACTCCCGGCGCTTATATGATGAGCGCTCGCGATTGCTGGTGGGGAAGATGCAGTTTCTGCGCCTGGACAGTGATGTTTCCCGGGAAAAATTTTCGCGCGCGTTCCGCGAAAAAAGCTTTGGATGAAGTTGGCTATTTGATAGATTTAGGGGTAAAAGAAATTATGGAAGATTCGGGAAGTTTGCCCATTGGACGGTGGCTTGAGGAATTTTGCAACGGAATGATTGAACGGGGATACGATAAAAAAGTTACAATGAGCTGCAATATGCGGATAAACGGAATTAGGAATATTGAAATTTGGCGTTTGATGAAGCGAGCGGGGTTCAGGTTTATTCTTTTCGGTTTGGAATCCGCCAATCAAATCACTCTTGATAAAATAAATAAAAATCTCAAAGTTGAAGAAATCGAACCCGGTCTCAAAATGTGCAAAGAGGCTGGACTTGAGCCGCACATTACCGCGATGATCGGCTATCCATGGGAAACCAAAGAAATGGCTCAAAAAACCGTTGATTTGGCAAAAGAACTTTTCAGGAAAGGATATGTGGATACGCTTCAGGCCACGATTTTGATTCCTTATCCGGGCACGCCGCTTTACAAATACTGTCTGGAAAATAATTTGCTGAATTTCACTGATTATGATCGTTTTGATCAGCGCGAGCAGGTAATGAAATCGGAATTGACGACGGAAGATGTAAAAGAGTTGACCCAAAGGATTTATAAATCTTTTATTACCCCCGGTTTTATCGCGCGAAAAATTTTAAACATCAGAAGCGCTGAAGATATTAAATTTCTTTGGCGCGCCGGGCGCAAAGTGCTTGGGCATCTGGCGGATTTTAAAAAGTAAGTCGAAAGTCTGTAAAGTCAAAAAACATTATGGACCTGATATTTCAAGAACTGATTCATCTTTTTCTTAGTTTGCTGGCAGGTTCGGCTGTTTATTATTTTTACGGAAACAGGCAGGTTTTTATTTGGGCGCTAATTTCCGGATTTTTTATAGACACGGATCACTGGTTTGATAATTGGATGGCCTACGGGCCGAATTTTGATCTGGCGAAATTTTTTGCCGGAGATTATTTTGCGATCAACGGCACGATTTTTGTTCCCTTGCATGGCTGGGAATATGTTATTGCTTTGGCGCTGCTGGGTTTTGGAATCAAAAAATATCAGCCGATATTTTACGCGCTTGGCTTGTCGCTTTTTCTGCATCTTTCTTTTGATGTTTTTTCCAACAATGCCCCTTTTGAGGGTTATTCGGTTTTGCATCGAATTTTCATGGTGCTTAGAGCGTATTGATTAAGTAAAATTAATTTGAATTTAAAATATGAATGCGTTATCGGTTAGTGTGGTTATTACAACCAAGAACGAAGAAAAAAATATAGCCAATTGCCTAGAGTCTGTTTTGCAACAGACCTATTTTTGTGATAAAATAGAGATTATCGTCGTGGATAATAATTCGACGGACCGCACCAAAGACGTAGTTGAAAGTTTTAAAGTAAAAAGTTATAAAGCAGGGTGTAAGATTAAATTTTTTAACAAAGGACCGGAGAGAAGCGCTCAGCGGAATTTCGGCGTGGCGCAAGCGCAAGGCGAATATATCCTCTATCTCGATGCCGATATGATCCTCTCGCCGGACGTG
>JAHILZ010000060.1 GCA_018896765.1 Patescibacteria group bacterium
ACTCACTACTCACTACTCACTACTCACTACTCACTACTCACTACTCACTACTCACTACTCACTACTCACTACTCACTACTCACTAGTTTTATGGATTTTATAAACTTATTAATTCCAAAAGAAAAAATAGTCGGCATTGAAATAGGCAATCGAAAGCTTAGGATGCTGGCTTTAGCTAAAGATAGTTTTGGCAATATTTCAGTTAAGGGAAAATCCGAAGTGGAATTGGAGGAAGGCGTGATTGAGATGGGCGCGGTGAAAGACGGGAAAAAATTAAGCGCCGCTTTGGCCGCGCTTAAAAAAACATTCAAGCATCAGAGCGCGCTGTCTCCCTTCGCGATAGTTACCGTTTCCCAAAAAAGCGTTTATAGCGATATTTTGGAATTTCCAAAAAATTTAACGAATGAACAATTGATTGAAGCCATCAGTTTTAATATTGCCAAATCCTCGCCTTTGCGTTTAAGCGAGTGCTATCTGGACTGGCAATTAATTGAAAAAGGCAAGACAAAAGATAAAATTTTAACTTACATTATTCCCAAAGAAATAGTAAACGGCTATAAAAGCGCTTTGGAGGAGAATGGATTCAGTCTCATTGCCTTGGAGCCATCATCGCTGTCGATCGGCCGCGCGGCGGAAATAACAAGCGAATCTATTTTATTTTTTTATCTGACGGATGAAGGCGTAACCAGCATAATTTATAGCGGCAACAATTCTTATTTGAGCCAGTTTGAATTTTGGCAGGAAGCTTCCGGCGGCGCGCCAATCAATGATCTCGGCGATCTTAGCAAGGTTTTGAAAGCAAAAATCAAAAAATTATCTCATTATTTTGAAAATCAGCATGATAAAGGAAAAATTAAAAAAGTTTTGCTGATGAGCGAAGGATTTGACGCGGATGAAATTATTAAAAATATAGATTGCGAAGATATAATAATCGAAAAAGCCAAATCCGGCATTCCTTCGATAGATAATTATGATTGGATTCCCGCGGGCGGAGCGGCTAAGCGCGCTTTTATTCCCCGAAGCGAAGATACGATTATCAGCTTGCTGCCGATTGGAACGGAAAGCTTGTATGAAACGCAAAAAATGATCTCTTTTGCCACTTCGATTTTAATCGTAGCGGCGACCTTAATGCTGTTTTATTTAGCGGCTTTTGCTTCTTCGCTGTTTTTTATTTCTTATATAGGAAAGGATTTGAGCTGGCAAATGGAATTTAGGAGCAATATGCCGATGCCTGCCGATTATGCCAAAATTGATCAAGAAACCAAAGAATTTAACAGCTATATCAGCGACTTGTTAAGCATTTCTTCCAAAACCAGCGCGGATTATGGAGCTATGATGGAAAAAATCAGCAGTTTGAATTTTTCCGGGGCGTCTTTGACGAACATTAATTTTGATAATATTTCAGGCGTGATCGCGATTTCCGGAGTTGCTTCGTCTCGGGAGAATTTAAACGCGTTTAAATTCCAATTAACGAATTCTTCTTTTTTAAACAATGTAAAATTTTCCGTGCAAAACATTGCTCAAAAAAGCAATATCCCCTTTAACATAAGCTTCAATTTAAAATAGTTTATTGTATGAAAGTAAATCAGGTTGTAAAATTGATTGCGGCAATTTTTATAGTTATTATCGCCGGCTGCGCGGGGTCTTTTGCGTTAAAAAATAAAATTGAAGCAAGCGGCAAGAAAATTTATGAATCTCGCAGCATGCTCAGGGTTTTAGAAAATCGAGACGAAAATTATTCTCTTCTCAAAGCTGATTATTCTGTTGTGCGCGGCGGGCTGCCGCTTTTGAGGAAGGCCTTGCCAGGAGAAGATAGTCTTGATGAAATAGTAAGCCGCCTTGACGCGCTGGCAAGCGAAACTAATAATACTCAAAATTTAGTTTTTGATTCTTTAAATACCGCGCAAGTCATTGGCGGAATGAAAAGCGTTAATTTTTCGGCAAGCCTCGACGGTAATTTCGGGTCGTTTGAAAGCTACTTTAAAAAATTAGAAAAGCTTCCTTATTTTATCGAGATAGGAAATGTCAGCATCAATAATGGCGCGGGAGTTTTTAGCAATAACAGTCGCTTGAATTTTAAAGCCAAGCTTTACATTAAAAATTAATTTTGCTACTATGTTGAACAGCCGGACGAAAGATAAAATTTACGCTTTTCTAAGCTTTTTAGCCATTGTTTTAGCAATCGGCAGTTTTGCTTTTGTGGTTAATTTCTTGCTGCAAGTCAATAAATATATTTTTAGCGTGAATGAAAAAATAGTGAAAGAAAAAACTACCGCCGTGGATAAGGCGGGATTTGAAAATATAAAAGAAAAATTAAATTTAAAAGAGTAATTTGTGTTTATCGCGCGAAAAAGAAAAAAGAGGAGTGGCGCGCTTCTCTTTTTTGTTCGAATTTTAAGCAATGCATGAATGGGCGCGCGGCATTCGCGCGGTTAAAATTATTTAATATGATTTCAGCGTTAACAATATATTTTACCCTTTTTATTTCCAGCTTTTTAGCTTCGACAGTTTTGCCTTTATCGCCGGATATACTCGCGGGAACGATGGCGCGAGGCGGATACGCTTTGTTTTTTATTATCGCGGTTGCGGCTGCGGGAAGTTATCTCGGCTCCTGCGCCACTTATTTGCTGGGATATCTGGGCCGGGAAAAAATTTTAAAAAAACGGCTGGAAGGGAAAGAGGCAAAAATGGAAAAATATCATAAAATATTTGAAAAATACGGCGCGCCGGTTCTTTTGTTTTCGTGGGTTCCCATTGCTGGGGATATTTTTGTAGTCCTTGCCGGGATTCTCAAGATTAATTTTTTTATTTTTTCGCTATACGCGATGCTCGGCAAGATAATCAGGTTTGTCTTTGTGGTTTATATGGCGGAAAGGTATATTTGAGTTTCTTTAAATTGTGAAAGATTATATTTATTATTAAGATAATTTGAAGTGACGAAGCAACGTAGATTTTAATATCAAAGTTCAAATTTCAAATGTCAAATCAAAGTCAAATGACAAAATTAAACAGAATTAAATTTAATATTTGAGCATTTGATATTGAATTGGCATTTGGCATTTGTAATTTGTCATTAATATAAAAGTTATGTTTAAGCCCGAACTTCTTGCTCCGGCGGGAGATTGGAAAAGTTTTATCGTGGCGGTTGAGGCGGGAGCCGATGCTGTTTATTTTGGCGGAAAAGATTTTAGCGCCAGAAGTTTTGCGATAAATTTGACTCGCGAGGAAATTCAAAAAGCGATTGATTACGCGCATTTGCGCGGGGCTAAATGCTACGGAGCGGTGAATATTTTGGCGAAAGACAATGAATTTGCCAAGCTTTTTGATTATATAAATTTTTTATGCGCCGAAGGCATAGACGCTTTGATTATCCAAGATTTAGGTGTTTTAAATTTCTGTCAAAAGCATTTTTCCGATTTGCCGCTGCACGCCAGCACTCAAATGACGGCGCATAATTTAAATGATGTTTTGGTTTTGAAAAAAATGGGTTTTAAACGGGTGGTGCTGGCGAGAGAATTGACACTAGAAGAAATTTTGAATATTAAAAAAAATAGTAAAATTGAAATCGAATGTTTTGTTCATGGAGCGTTGTGTTTTTCCTATTCCGGGCAATGCCTTTTGAGTTCCATGATCGGCGGCCGCAGCGGAAATCGCGGAAAATGCGCTCAAGGATGTCGGAAAAAATACGCGCTGGTCGATTGGAAAACGAAATTCCCCCATCCCTCTTTGCAAAGGGGGAGCGAGGGGGATTTAATCCTTGGCGGATATTTATTAAGCGCGAAAGATCTATGCGCTTTGGATATTTTGGATAAGATGCAATTTATCGATTCGTTAAAAATTGAAGGAAGGATGAAGGGCGCGGCGTATGTAGGAGGAGCGGTGGAAAAATACCGGAAAGCGATAGAAAGCGCGGCGCGGGGCGAAAAAATACCTTCGCAAGAAATGGAAGCGGATAAAAAAGAACTGGCGGCGCTTTTTAATCGCGGCGGATTTTCGCGCGGGTTTCTCGTCGAAAAAAAGCCCAAAGATCTGATTTCGCGGGAAAGATCGAAAAATTTCGGCGCGCCGGCGGGCGAAGTGATAGAAGCGCGGCGCGGCGCCGTAAAAATCAGGACAAAGGACGCGGGGATAAATGATGGTTTGGAAATTTGGGGCAGGGAGGGCCAAGAAAAAAATATCGGATTCCGGGTGGAAAAAATATCGGGAGATATTATAAATATTTTTATTGAGGGGGATATTCGGGTTGGGGATAAAGTTTATAAAAATTATGATTATAAGCTCAATAAAAAATTGGAAGCATTGGCGCGGGAAAATTATCAAAAGAAAATTCCGGTAAAAATGATTTTTCGGGCAAAAGAAGGAGAAAATATTTCTTTGGAAATGAACGGGGTAAAAACGGAAGGCCAGAAAGCGGAAAGCGCCGTAAAGATTGAAACCTCGGAAGACGCGGCGCGCCAACAACTGGCAAAGCTTGGCGCTACGGCTTTTTTTGCCGAGAAAATTGATATTGAGATTATCGGAAAAGTTTATATTCCTTTAAAAAATTTAAATAATTTGCGCCGAACTTGCGCGCTAAAATTGGAAAATAAAATCATTAATTCTTTTAAGCGGGAGAAAAAAGTGGCGCTGAGTGTTTTGTCATCGCGAGGAGCAGATGCGACCCTTCGGCTTACTCAGGATAAATTCCGCAATTTAGCCGAAATTAGAGATTGCTTCGCCCCGAGTACTGGACTCGCAATGACAGATGGCTTAGTAACTGTCAAGCGGAAAATTGCTGTTAAAATTGCTGTTCAGTCTGATAATTTAGCGGTGTTAGACGCGCTAGTTGATAAAAAAATCAATCGAATTTATACCGCGCTTAAAATAGATATTGAAAAATTCCGCAAAAATAATATTGAAGTTTTTCAAACGTTGCCGAGAATTTTGAGAAAAGGGGAGAAGCTGGAAATTTTTGAAAACTACGATGGATTTTTAGTTCCGGCGCTGGGATATTCGCGCGTATTGCCGCCGCAAGCGAAAAAAGTCGGAGATTTTTCGCTGAATATTTTTAATAGTTTTGCAGTTCGCGAATTGCGGAATCTTGGTTTCGCCGGGTTTACCGCGTCGCTGGAAAATACTCTTCGCGAAATTAACAATTTAGGAGGGGAAAATTTAAAAAAAGAAGCGATAGTTTACGGCTATCTGCCCTTGATGATCAGCGAGAATTGCGTTCTTCAAGGCACAAAATATTGCAAGCAAAAAAATTTCGGGGTTAAGGATGAAACGGGCAAGATTTTTCCGCTTTCTCTTGATTGCGCCAACTGCCGAATGCAAATTTTAAATTCAATCCCGCTGCATTTTACTGATATAAATAAGCTGGCAGTCGATAATATTCGATTAACTCATACTGTCGAGCCGGCGAAAGAGTTTTTGAAAATCGTCGATAATTATTTATCCGGAAAATTCGGCTATATGGAAAATACCACCACAGGGCATTTTTATCGGGGAGTGGAGTAATTATCACTTGGAAGTTCAGCTTCCAAGTGATATAATATAGTTATGAGAAAATTTAAATTTACAAATGGAGAGCATTATCATATTTTTAACAGAGGAAATAATAAAAGGACCATTTTTTTAGACGAGCAAGATTTTTCCAGATTTTTTCAAAGCATGACTGAATTCAATTCAACCGAACCGATCGGCAGTATTTTTGAAAATTCTTTTAGAAAAGATAAACTTGGTAAACTTGGAGGTTCAACCTCCAAGTTGGTTGATTTTATTTGCTATTGCTTGAATCCGAATCATTTTCATTTTATTTTGAAACAATTGGAAGAGGATGGGATACGGAAATTTATGCATAGGATTGCCACGGGCTATACAAGATATTTTGACGAAAAACATAATTGCAGCGGATCGTTGTTTCAAGGAAGATACAAAGCCGTTCATATCGATTCCAATGAATATCTTTTGCATTTAAGCGCTTATATTAATTTAAACGATAGAGTTCATTTACTTGGAGGTTCAACATCCAAGTCATCCAGGTCAAGTTTGGATGAGTATATTTTAGGTAGGACGGGATTTTGTGAAAAAAATATTATTTTGAGCCAGTTTAAAAGTATGGTAGAATATAAGAAGTTCGTGCAAGATTCGCTTAGAGTTATTAGAGAAAGAAAAGATATGGAAAAACTTTTATTGGAGTAAAAATCTACTTGGAAGCTCGGCTTCCAAGTATTTCCAAAATCTACTTGGAAGTTCGGCTTCCAAGTATTTCCAAGTAAGATTCCGATAGAGATTTGATATGCTAATTAAAGAAGTCAAGTATGGACAATCAAACCAAAAAAATTTTAAAAGGAACGAATAATTTTGCCTATATAGATGGCGCAAATCTGCATAATGGCATTGCCGGTTTTGGTTGGACGCTTGATTACGCGCGATTCAGAGTTTGGTTGTCTGAAAAATATGGCGTAAAAAATGCTTATATTTTTATCGGATTAATACCAAGATATAAAGAATTATATAAATATCTTCAAGAATGCGGTTTTACTTTAATTTTTAAAGAAGTGGTTTATGACGGAGACGGCAAACCAAAAGGCAACTGCGACGCTGATTTGGTTTTGCAGGCAACGCGAGACGCTTATGAAAATAAATTTAATATGGCGATTATTATTTCAAGCGACGGTGATTATGCCGGCTTAGTCAAATTTCTAAAAGCGCGCGGGAAATTGCGAGTTATACTGTCGCCGCATGCAAAGGAAAAATGCTCGATTCTTCTTAAAAGGACAGATGCTCCCATAGCTTATTTAAATGATCAAAGGTTAATTTTACAGACCCAAAAAGAAAAAGCCCCCGATGCGGACGGAACCGCATAAGGGTCTTTTTCGTAAGTATTAATTACATTATAGCAAAGCTACAATTTATGTCAACCCCGTTAGAGAATCAACTTGTGGATATGTTTTATACCTATATAATACAAAGCAAAAAGGACGGCAGATGGTATACCGGCTGTACCAATGATTTACGGAAGCGTTTCAAGCAACACAATAATGGCGAAGTTTCCTCTACAAAGGGTAGGGGCCCTTTTGAATTAATATACTATGAAGCATGTCGTAATGAACAAGATGCTTTTGCGCGAGAAAAATATCTGAAATCAGGGCCAGGAAAACAGTATCTTAAAAAACGCTTGAAACGCTTTCTTTCTCTAACGGGGTCAAGTGCTTGGCTGTGGATAAAAATATTTCGTAATATTACCATTATTTTGCTTATTTTCAGCTGGATTTTTGGGGGTTGGCCGAGCATAAGGACGTTGGACGTCCTTAGATTTCCGCCGAAAATTCAAGAAGCGACTTCAACGCCTCTTGAAAGCATAACTCCAGCTCTCTCTTCGGAAGACCAGGTTTCTGAATCGTCAGCCCAAGAAGAGGATTTTGCCAATGTTGTTTCGCCTTCATCTCCACTGGCGATACTCAAAGAACGAAAAATTCAAAAAGAGATAAAAATTGATAAATTCGCCAAACATCGTTGCGACGCGGAAACTTTCCGTCTTGATATTTCCGGCCGGACAATCGCTAACAGCCGACTCGATCTTAACGGCGAAGGCGGTGAGATTGAAATCGGCAGTTTGCCTGCCGGCATTGATATTACTTTTTCCAAAAATAAGGATTATCTTTACCAGCCGCAAAATAACGAAACCGCGCTTGATCTCCAAATTACCAATGAAACCGACTCACAAAAAGGAAGTTTCAGCGTTCCCATAATCTATACCAGCGGGAATTCAACGACAATATGCCAAATAAATATCATCAATTTTTAGATTGTAAATCCTATGCCGCGATGTTTCACTAAAATATCAAAATTTCTCCTTATTCTGTTCTTGATAACCAGCTGGATTTTTTCCGGCTGGCCGCAGATTTTTAATTTCCCGCCGAAGATTCAGAAAGCGCAGGCGGCCTGGGGCGTTCCGAAGATTGGCAGTCTTGTTGAGCAAGCTGGAGCGGCAGGAGCAGGCGATATTACATTAGTGGAGCCGGCAGGCATAGCTCAAGGCGATTTGATGGTCGCCTGTATTGGGTATCGCGGCAGTGAATCCTTTTCTCTCCCTTCTGGCTGGGCATTGGTTGCCACTCAACAAAGTTCAGGCGATGTGGACCCAACAAACGGTATTGCATCCGGCGTGATGGCATATATAGTCCGCGGAGCTGCCGCGCCCGACCTTATATTTACAAGAACAATAACAGTAGCAAATGGTGTCGCGCAGGGCAGAATCATCGCGTATTCGGGCGGGTCCGCGACTCCTTATGATACGGGTTCGGCTAATACTCTTGCCGCTGCCGCTCTTGACGTTACCACCGCGTCTATCACCACCGCAGAAGCGAATGAGTTAATCGTGGCCATGGTTTCAGTTGGAGATGCTGATACAACTACCGCATTTGACGCCGCCACTGACCCAACAACGGCTTCGGGCGCGACAGATACCACTACCGCGCCCACGGCTGGGACATGGATAGAGCGTTCTGATGATACTACTCTAACCGGTGGTGACAATGGTTTAGCCATAGCGGACGCGATCCGGTCAGCCGCAGGTATAACAGGGACAATTCAAGCCACAGTCGCTGATGACTCCAGAAATGTGATGATTGCGGGCGCATTCAAGATGATTCCTCCTTCCACTTATGAGCAATCTGCTTATCGCTGGTTTAATAATTTAGATTCAACTGATGTGGGCACGCCGCTCGCGGCACAGGACACCACGGCAACGCTCGGAGCCACTGGCGCGCTATTTCGCTTAAGAATGCTTTTACATATTGGTACTGCTCAATTAGTTATAAGCGGTCAGACATTTAAACTTCAATTTGCCCAGCAGTCCGGCACTTGCGATACGGGCTTCGTCGACGAGACCTATGCTGATGTTACCGCGGCAACGGTGATTGCTTATAAAGATAACACCACGCCGGCAGATGGCGCGTCCCTAACTGCCAATGCCAATGACCCGACGCACGGCGCGGACACGATTGTTAATCAAACTTACGAAGAGTTGAATGATTTTACAAACTCGGTTGCCGCCATTCCTTCGGGCCAAGACGGCAAATGGGATTTTTCATTATTTGACAATGGCGCGACGGCCAGCACGGCGTATTGCCTGCGCGCGGTCAAATCCGACGGCAGCGTACTGAACACTTATACCGTGGTGCCGCAAATCACCACTTCTGCAACCGCCCCAGCGCAATCAATAACTTTTAGCCTAGGCGCGACTTCTTTGCCGTTAGGAGCTTTATCTTCAACCGCCGCAACTACAGGTTCCCATACTATAAATGTGGCCACAAACGCCGCAAACGGGATGAGCGTGACGGTTAGCGGAACAACATTAACTTCAGCTGCCGGCGGTTTTACTATTACCGCCTGCGCCACGGGTTGTACTTCAATCACAAACAGCGAGCAGTTCGGCATAAATTTAAAAGACAATGTCACGCCGAATATCGGACTGGAGGCCTCGGGGATAGCGCCGATCGGCGCGGCCGCTACCGGTTATGCCACGGTTGATAATTTTCGGTTTGCGAGCGGAGAAATAATCGCCAGCTCCTCGGGCGCCATTAACGATACCACTTTTACTATTTCTTATCTGGTTAATATTTCCGCGGCTACGGAAGCAGGCAGTTATACCACCAATTTGACTTATGTGGCGACCGGGACATTTTAGAAGATAGAAAATAGAAAGTAGAATTTTGAAGCAAATAGCAGTTATCCACAGGGGCTGGTGTATTTTAAGGCAAAGTGTGTTATAATGAAATTAGATTGTTCCTTTAACCAATAACCAATTTAACAATTAAATAATTAAGAAAAATAATATGAAAAAAATGAGTAAAAAAATATTAAGCTTAACTCTGATTTTAAGCTTGCTTGCGGTTCTGATTAATTTGCCGGTTAAAACGGCCCAAGCCGCGGCGATTACAAGCGCGTCTGACACGATGTCAACCGTAAAAGCAAGCACGCTGGCAAACCATGAATTTAAGTTTGGTTTGCCCACTGGCATTGCTGCCGCGGGTACCGTTGCTTATACTTTCCCGACAGGATTTAATATGGGAACAGTGGCTTTTGGCGATATAGATTTTGCTACCGGCAGTACTAGCACCTGTTCAAGCGCCACCTATACCGAACAAACTTTGGCTGCCACTGCTTCTGGCACAACATGGGGCGCGGCTGTAGCCGGGCTAGTGTTGACCATTACTTCCGGCACCGGCACTTCCACGGCTGGCAACTGTGTTCGCCTGCGCGTGGGCACCAACGCGGCGGGCGGCGTGAACCAAATTACCAACCCGGGCGTCGGCAGTTACGGCATTACCATAGGACCCACGGATACGGGCACCATTACTGTAAATATTATTGCCAATGATGTCGTAGCCGTTTCCGGCACTGTCAATCAATCGCTTTCTTTCAGCATTTCAGCCACTACCATTGCTTTCGGCACTCTGGATTCTGCCGCCGCGAGATTCGCTAATACTACCACCGGTTCAGCCACGGATGTCGTGGCTCATACCCTGCCGGTCTCCACAAATTCTGCAAACGGCTATACCATAACCGTTAAAGGCGCAACGCTTACCTCCAGTTCATTTACCATTACCGCTATCGGCGCAACACCGGCTACTTCAGCCGCGGGCACGGAGCAGTTTGGTATCTACGCGACGAAAGCAGGCGGCGTTAATGGAACAATCGCGGCTCCTTATGCCACTGTTTCCTCTTTTGGGTATGACGCTACCGGTACCACCGCAACCACTTTTGCATCCGGAACAAGCGCGACAGCTACGGAAACCTATTCTTTGCATTATCTCGCGAACATTAGCGGCACTACCGAACCCGGCACTTATACCGCCAACTTGACATATGTCGCGACAGGAAATTTCTAGAGAAACACGAATTAACACGAATAAAAAAACGAATTAATACGAAAGTAAACACAAAAAGATATAAATGTTAATACAAACTTACGCCAAATATTTAGTGGTTATTAGTTTTATGTTAGTGTTTTTTAGTGTTTCCGCGCTTCCAGCGCGGGCCTTGACTGTCGCGCCAATAAAATTGGAATTAACAGGAGATCCGGGCGCGACAATAAAAAGCGAATTTGAGCTTTTCAATGAACAAACCAGCGACAAAACTTTTTATGTTTCGTTTGAAAACTTTGAAGCCCAGGGAGAATCCGGAACGCCGAACTTTGTTCCCGGAACTGAAGGGCTGGCGATGTGGATTAACGCGCCGGATAAAATCGTTTTGAAAGCAGGGGAACGGAAAAATATCCCCTTTACCATAAAAATTCCCCAAAACGCGGATCCGGGCGGGCATTTCGCGGCTATTTTTTGGGGCACTGCTCCGCCGCAAGGGCAAAAAGGAGTTCAGGTTTCAGTCGGCGCCAAAATCGGCATTTTAGTCCTGCTTAAAGTTTCGGGTCCGGCGAAAGAAGGCGGCGGAATTTTGGACTTTTCCGCTCTTAACAAGCAAAAATTTTTCAGCGCGCTGCCCGTGCTATTCACTTATCGGTTTCAAAACAGCGGAAACGACCGCGTGAAGCCCGCAGGTGAAATAAAAATTACGAATATTTTCGGCCAGACAGCGGCGGAACTTCCGGCCAACGAAAAAGAAGGCAATGTTTTACCGGCAAGCGTCCGGAAATTTGAGGTGGCCTGGCAAGGAGCGCAAACAAAAGCAGGACTGGCTCCGGAGCCGGCTAATGATTTAAGCGCGGCGGAAAATCAGGCCAAAGCGGGATTTTGGACAATGGCAAAAAACGAATGGAATAATTTTGCTTTCGGATATTATCGGGCGGAACTGGATTTAAAATTCGGCGATAAGGAAGAAAAAGCGAGTTTTGGTTTTTGGATTATTCCTTGGCAATTATTGATTCTGTTAATTGTTATCTTGGGAGCGATTGTTTTTTTAGGACTAAAAGGAATCAGACGGTACAATCAATGGATTATCGCCAAGCACACGAAGTCTCACGAATAAGAAACACGGATAGCAACGAATAAACAACTTGGAAGCCGGACTTCCAAGTGTTTTTAAGCAGTAAATTATATTATTATATTAAATGAAAAATAATGGGAAAATTTGTAAAAAAATTTCTTTTTTTTTTAATTTTGTTTTTCTCGGCCTTTTATTTTACAAACGCATTGGTGAATAAAGTTTCCGCAGTGCAGGGGTCGGTTACCATTTCCGCGACGGTCAACCCGGTCTGCGGTAACGGAATTTTGGAAACCGGCGAACAATGCGACGGCGCGGCTCTGGGCGGAGCAACTTGCGCGAGCCGGGGCCATAGCGGCGGGACATTAAGCTGTAATTCAAATTGCACTTTTAATGTTTCTAATTGCACTTCAGGCGGAGGCGGAGGAGGCGGGGGTGGTGGTGGAGGATATGTCGCCCCTGTTACCAGCGCTATTTTTAACGGCCGAGCTTATCCTAAAAGCACCGTAACACTTCTGAAAGACGCCCAGATTGTCGCGACTACTATCGCGGACGCTAACGCTAATTTTTCCCTCAATATCAGCGGCCTTTCAGGCGGAAATTATATTTTTGCCGTCTATAGCGAAGACAACAAAGGCAATCGTTCCTCTCTTTTAACTTTTCCTGTTAGTGTAACCTCCGG
>JAHILZ010000061.1 GCA_018896765.1 Patescibacteria group bacterium
AACGCCAATGGAAAAATTATTGGAGCATAGGAAAAGAAAAATAAATACAAAAAAACAACATCGAAATGTTGAGAAGAGAAAATAATCTTTAGCTTAATTTAAAAAAACGAAGTGTTCGGAATGACCCTTGTCGGTGCCTTATTCCTCCTAAAACAACAATATCACATAATAAGCTGATTGTCAAGTATTATTCATCCATAAAAACATACATAAACAAAAAGACGAGGAAAATTTCCCCGCCTTTCTTCCAAAACTTTTAACTTTACACTTTTAACTTTCAGCTTCGCCTTACATCCCCATTCCCATTCCACCCATGCCGCCCATCGGAGGCATTGCTTCTTTTTTCTCTGGAATGTCGGTTACTACCGCTTCGGTGGTCAAAAACATCGCCGCCATTGACGCGGCATTCTCAAGAGCCGATCTCGTCACTTTTACCGGATCAATAATGCCTGCCGAGATCATATCATTTTCAATTTTATTGGTATTGGCGTTATAGCCGATATTTTGCAATTTGCTTTTTTTGATCTCATCGACAATTACCGCGCCTTCGGATTTGCCGCCATTGGCCACAATCTGGCGCAATGGCTCTTCCAGCGCTCTGATTAAAATTCTATAGCCGGCGGAAAATTCCTCGCCATAATCTTTGGTTTTAGCGTCATTGAATTTTTTCTCAATCGCGCGGCCGGCTTTTACCAAAGCTGTTCCGCCGCCGGAAACAATTCCTTCCGCCACAGCCGCTTTTGTCGCCGCCAAAGCATCTTCAACTTTGTGTTTCTTGTAAGTAAGCTCCGCTTCGGTCGCCGCTCCTACTTTAATCACCGCCACGCCGCCGGTAAGTTTCGCGAGGCGCTCTTGCAGTTTTTCTTTGTCAAAGCTGGAAGTTGTTTGGGTAATTTCAATTTTGATTTGAGAAATTCTTTTTTCGATTTCTCCCTTGCCGCCTTTGCCTCCGACAATAATCGTGCCGTCTTTGGTCGCAATCACTTTTGTCGCTTTTCCAAGATCATCAAGTTCGGTTTTGTCCAATTTAAGACCCAGCTCTTCGGTAATCACCGTACCGCGAGTCAACACCGCGATATCGGCCAGCATTTCTTTTCGCCGATCGCCAAACCCGGGAGCTTTTATCGCCAAAGTATTAAATGTTCCTCTTAATTTATTTACCACTAAAGTTGCCAGCGCTTCGCCCTCTACTTCATCCGCGATAATCACCAGCTCCTTTTTTCCTGACTGGGCGACTTTTTCCAGAAGCGGCAAAATATCGCTAATGGCGGAAATTTTCTTATCGGTAATTAAAATTAGAGGATCTTTATACTCGGCTTCCATTTTCTCGGCATTGGTAATCATATAAGGAGAAATGTAGCCCTTGTCGAACTGCATTCCTTCCACCACTTTTGTCTCAATGCCGAATGTCTGGGATTCCTCGACCGTAATCGGAGCTTCATGTCCGACTTCTTTGATCACTTTGGCGATTTTCTTGCCCACCTCGGCGTCTTCCGCCGAAATCGTCGCCACTTGTTCCATTTCCGCTTCAGTGGAAATTTTCTTTTTCATTTTTCCCAGTTCTTCCACCGCCGCTTGCGTTGCCGCTTCAATCCCGTGCCTGAGTCCGACCGGATTTACTCCCATTGATACGAATTTCATCCCCTCGCCGATAATCGCTTGCGCCAAAAGAGTCGCGGTAGTCGTGCCATCGCCGGCCACGTCATTGGTCTTGGAAGCAACTTCTTTTACCAATTGCGCGCCGATATTCTCGAACTTATCTTCAAGATCGATTTCTTTGGCAATAGAAACTCCGTCATTGGTAATAGTCGGGGTTCCGTAGCTTTTATCAAGCACCACATTGCGGCCTTTGGGCCCCAAAGTCACTTTGACGGCATCGGCCAATTTATCAATGCCGGCTTTTATTTTGCTTCTGGCTTCATCGCCGAATTTAATTTGTTTTGACATGTATTTTATTCTCTAATCAATCCCGAATTTTATCGCTAATATTCACAAAATAATTTTAGAGATAATTCGAGATAGAATTAGCGATTGATTAGTGATTAGTTATATTATTTCAATATTGCAAGCAGATCTTCTTCCTTGACAACTAAATATTCTTTTGCGCCAATTTTTACTTCAGTCGGCGAATAGCGGGAAAAAAGCACTTTGTCCCCCGCTCGGACTTCCATTTTCGCGCGAGTTCCGTCTTTTAGCAGGCGCCCCGCGCCCACGGCGACAACTTTGCCTTGTTCGGGCTTTTCTTTTTCCACGGTGCCGGGCAAAATAATTCCCGATTTTGTGGTTTCTTCCGGAGAAATTTGTTCCAAAACCACTCTGTCCCCCAATGGTTTGATATTCATAGTAATACGCTAACAAATAATATTTATCGCAATTAAAAATAAATTGTAATATTAATTATTTGTTAAAATAAATTTTTTCTAATTTTAAATTTAGAATTTTAAATTTTGAATCAATTTTTAAATTTTAAATTTTAAAACATTTTGCTATTTCTCTATTTCAAAATTTGAACATTCAAAATTCATTCGAAATCCATAATTCAAAATTAGAAATTAATTAATTAACGATTTAAAAAAACAATGCCTCCCCCTAGATATTATATTATAATACAAACGGCTTTATAGTCAAGAAGCAAAAGCGATAAGCCGCGCGATGGCATTTTCTCGCGCCCAGAAAACCCCCGCAATAAGGGGCGAGGTCGCGCGATTCTGCGCAAGTATGAAGTGAAGTTTTCGCTAATTCATTTTCGCTAACTGTTTAAAACTCTTTGGCTTGTATTTATCCCATTCTTCCTGCTTCACATATAGCATTTTATATTCAATTTTTTTCTGTCGTTCGCTTGCATCTTCGCACCACTGCGCCAATCTTTTTATCTTTTCAATATCACCCAGATCCTCCCGTCCCTTTGTTTCCACAATATAAATAGTTTTATTGTCCGTCTTTACGAAAAAGTCGGGATAGTAACTGGAAATAGCCCCGCTTGCATTTTTATAATCAATCTTGAAATGAATTTCAAAATAATTTTTTGCGAAAGAAATCACATCGTCAGCGCCTTCTAAAAAGTCGGCAAATTCAAGTTCAAAATCACTATCGCCGACAATTTTATTGAATACGCTTTTTTTAGGCAGTAAATATTTTTTATCAGTAACGACAAACAGCCTGGCGCAGCTTACTTTAAGATAATTTTTTATTTCCGTATCACCGACATCTTGCACAGTCAGATTATTTATTTCCTTTTTAAATGTTTCCACAATAGTTTTTACTGCTTCCAATTCGGATAAATTTCTCAAAATATTTGCGTCATTAAGATCAACCCTTTTGCTAAATAAATCATCAGTGATAAATTCTTTTACTTTGCCAAAAAGTATGTCATAGCACCCGAAGAGACGCGGTTCTTTCATTATTCTTTGCGCAAAAAATCCAACGACGCTTTGATAATTTGGTTCAACCGCGCTATTTAAAATTGTTGTATGGTGGATTTTATCATCAATCACTTCCTTAAAAACAATTTCTTTTTTTCTTCCTCGGAGAATTGCTTTACTAAAATCCTTTCATGTTTGAAATCGGCGATATTCAACAAATTAAGGTTCTTGTATTCTCTTTGAATCCTCGGGGTTAAAACCGGCAATTCAATATCTAAATTTTCAATATCTTTTTTTGCATTATGATTATCAATTTCAATAACGGTCGGCGTAATCGGCGAGCCGGAACGATCCATTTTTCGTTTTTCCGCTTCCGGTTGCCATTTTTATCACAAAGCGAAGCCAGTCTTCATCAAACATATTCGGCGAAACTCTGCCAAGTTTATCAAATGGAATTAAATCAAATTTATTTCTCGCTCCCTGAACATCGTAAATCCAAATAATCGTTTCTACCGCTTCTCTTTGCGCGAAATAGTATTGGAAGGCGACACTCATCCCGTCTTTGGTAAAAATCGTGTGCGGTTCTTTAAACCACCAATTCAAAAGAGCTTTTGAAGTTTCGTTGGCACCCTCATAATTATCCGCCCGCCACTTGGCTACTTTTTCCCGCAATTCCGGCACAAAAGGAGGCAAAAGTTTTTCATAGCCTTCCTTGCGCAAATCTTCCTCAGCAGGAAACCACCTGATTGACGGATCAAGAATTTGAAATTTGTCTTTTGGAAAGTTTTTATGCAGTGCCATAAATATTTTGCTTAATTTAGTTATCCACACTTACTATTGACGAGAAACAGTCTTTGATATATCATTGCTATAGAAGTATGTAATAATAACTTATAAAATGCTGTGGTATTCCTCCGAAGAATTCGGAACAAAAGCTACAAATAAACCATTATATAAGACACTACTTCTAACAAAATCCTCAATCGTTTGATTGAGATTTTTGTTTTGGGTATTTTTCATCCCAAATATCTTTGAATAATTCCTTACCCGAACCTAAAAGATTATTTTTTAATATTTGATAACATTCGTTACCCAGTTCTTTTTTCTCTAGATATCTTGCCAGCGCTCCAACAATCCAATCAGCGATTTGAATATTAACATTCTGCTCTGAATCAATCATTTCAATCTGCACAATAGACTTGCTAGACATTTGTGGCAATAATCTTGCTTTTAATATCTCTTTAAATTCTGATCTTTTAATTCCTTTTAAGTGTCTTTTGTCGCAAAAAACCCTAAATTCTAAATCATTTATCGGCAAATACATCTCCAATGCTTCTCCTATAATATTAGTGTATAAATGACCACTTTGTAATTTATCTTTTTTGTAATAATTTTGTGGAATATTTTTTCTCAAAAGATATGCAAAATAAATACGCACATCCAAATCAGCAATAAATTTCAAAGTTTTTAGCCGAAGGTTATCATCAATTTTTATTTCCGAAAATTTAATTTCTGGTTGATAGCGAAGCTTGCGAGGGAATTTAGTTCTTTGCCATGACCGAAATTGTTTTTCTGTTCTCCTGGAATCTCCAATAATAAAAGAAGCAGCGACAAAATATTTCTCGTTATTATGTTTTGTAAACTGACCGCTTTCATCAAGAAATATATGAGCCATAAAATTATTTTTTACATGAACTTGTTCCAGATCTTTTTTTTATTACACAAGGCCAAATTATTTGAAATTTATCTTTTGGAAAATTTTTGTGTAATGCCATAAAATTTGCTTAATTTAGTTATCCACACTCAACCTATTGATTTTTTAATATTTATATGCTATATTTTATTTAATCACGCTCAGTGGATTAATCCATTGAGATACACATAAGTCCGAGGATTATATCCTTGGATTTATTTTTTTATGGAATTTTCTAAATTATCAACGGAACAAGCGTAAAAAAGACTATTTCCTATACTATTATATTCTTTTCCTTTGTGCCCCTCGGCAAAAACTAAAATAACTTTTTTGCCTTTTTTAATTAAGTCTTCGGTCAAAGCAAAATAATCACCATCACCGCTAAACAGTAATAAAGTGTCATAACTATCAATCATATTTAACGCATCTCGTGTTATTTCTACGTCAAAGTCACATTTCCTTCTGTAAGCTGGTTTTTTAAGACTATCTTGGAGGTTACCTATGTCAATATTAAGATTTTTTAAATCACCGTCTAACCCCTCAATTAATTCAAAAATTTCTTTTAATTCCTCTTCGCTAATATTTTCCTCTTCCAGATTCTGCAACTTTTTTATTTTTCTAGTTAAAACATATAATTTATTAGAAAGTTCAGAATTGGTATTTTTAACATTATCCAGAACATCAAATAATTTTTTTACAACTTCCTTAAAATGATTTTGTTGATTTAATAATACTGGTGTCCACTTTACTTCTTTTGAGATTACGCTAAAACCTACTTTTTCCATTTCGATTCTAAAATTCTCTGATTTTCTTTGTCCATATTAAAAAGCAAAAAACGGTATTTTTCCGGCAAAGGCTTGCCAGATTCCAAATACTTGATTATATCTCGTTTTTCGTTGTCGGTGAGTTTTAATTTATTATTCATAATTTTATTTTTAAACCAAATCAAACTTTTTTTATTTTCCCTTGCAAATCATCCAAATTGCCAACAAAAGATAATTTTAAAAATTCATTCGTCGCTATTTCAATTTATAATAAGTGGCCTTGCCTTTGCCGGTTTTAACGAGAAGCTTTAGATCAATCAGCTTTCTAAAATCCAGATTTCTTGTCGCTTTAGCCCGCTTGATTAGCTGTGAATACTCTCTGTCCGTGATAAATCCCTTTTCCTTGATATAATCTATTATTTTTTGATGATGCTCTTTTAAAATAGTGTCCGGAGTGATAGCTTCTTTTTCCAATTCTTTTTTCAATCTGAGCAGTTCGTCAATAATGCCATCGGTGAAATATTCCAGCCAAGAGGTAAAACCGATCTTGTTTTTATTTAATTCCAAAGTTAATCATACCAAATTTTCCGCTTTTATTCAACTTAAAAATTAACAAATTTCGCCATTTTTTCTTCCCACTTCCCGATAACTTCCGTCTCAATCAAAACCGGATGAAAAACCAAATTATTATCGTCATACCTAATGCGCGCATCGGGACTTTTTGTCAAAGGATTTTTCTCGATAAAAAATATTTGAAACTTCTTGATATATTTTTCAAAATAATCTCCAACTAAACCGCAAAGCAAAAATTCAAAAAAATGCTTGATTTTGAGCGGCAATCCTTTCAGGGAAATCGCGCGCAAGTTTTTTTCCAAGCTTCCGGAAACGGAATAAGTATAATCTTTTATCCATGCATTTTCCTTAAAAAATTTCTTGTAAATATCAAGATCGCCCGCCAGCGGCAAAAGATTCAAATATTCTTCCGCCTTATAAAGATTGCCAAAATTTACGCCCAATGATCTATCGGTAATGTAATGATTGAGGCATAAGCGATTTTGGGTCTTGCCGGTATGCCGATACGCGCCGAACACAAGCGTAAAAAAAGTCAAAATCGCGCGCGTTGTCCAAATTCTTCCGTGTTTCGCGACAATTAATAAATCAATATCCGACTCTTTGTAAGGATTTCCCAGCCCCATTGATCCGCTTAGCATTATCAGGCGGACAAAAGGAAGATAAGAAATAAAACGCAATATCCATTTTGTTTTCTTGAATTTTTGATCCATCAGTTTTTTCTTCTGGATCCTTTGCTTGATTATTTCCTCGCGGCCGGCTAAAAAATAAAAACCGTTTTTTTGGCCGATAAATTGCTGTAAATACTGACTATTGTCTAATACCTTTAATACTTCATAAAAAGACGGCTTGGCTTGATTAATTTCTTTTTCAATATTAGATATTGGATATTGGATATTTTCTTCCGTTTTTTGATTTTGGTCTGTATTTTTGGTCTTTGGTTTTTCCTGCCTGCCGATAGGCATGGAATTTTTGACTTCGAAATTTATTAAGTAATAATAAATTTCGGTTGCCGTCAGCGGATAATTGAAATAATCGTAATATGCGATTGTGGCGAAAATAGATCGCTCAATGCTCGATATTGGATATTTGATATTTGATATTGAAAAATTTTGCTGATTTTGGTTTGACATTTTGTAAAATTTAGTATATATTTATGTATCGCATTGCCCAAATTCGCGCATCCCCCGACTGAATTTTCTTGCTATAGCAAGAAAATTCAGTCGTTTTATTTTTACTTGGATAATTGGTATTACCAAAGTGTTTTAAAGAAAAACCAAAATCCCCATTGCCAGGAAATTCAACCTCTGAGTTTTCCGCGCAAGTTCGTGATTCGTGAAAATTCGAGATAAAATTCGCGATTGATTAGTGATTTTTCAGCGCTTTCTTCAAAAACCGCCCCGTATAGCTCCTCTTCACTTTTGCCACCTGCTCCGGCGTTCCTTGCGCCACGATTTCGCCGCCCTTGTCTCCGCCTTCCGGACCCAAATCGATAATCCAGTCGGCGTTTTTAATTATATCCATATTATGCTCGATCAAAAGCACGGTGTTGCCGCGGTCCACCAGCTGGCTCAAAACATTCAATAAATTCCGCACGTCTTCCGGATGCAAACCGACTGTCGGCTCATCCATAATATAAAGAGTGGTTCCCTGCTTCTCCGGACGCGAAAGCTCGGATGCCAGCTTAATTCTTTGGGCTTCGCCTCCGGACAAATGCGTGGCTGGCTGGCCGAGACGCAAATATCCCAAGCCCACTTTTTCCAGCAACGAAAGCTGACTGGCCAAAGCGCTGTCTTCGGCAAAAAAGCTCAGCGCCTCTTCTGCCGACATTTCCAAGACTTCGGCAATATTTTTTCCTTTATACTTGATTCTCAAAGTGTCTTCCGTGTATCTTGCGCCGTTGCAATCCTCGCAAGGCACATAAACATCGGAAAGAAAATACATTTCCACTTTTTTTACGCCGTCCCCCTTGCACGATTCGCAGCGCCCGCCTTTGACATTAAAACTAAAATGTCCGATTTTATAGCCCAATCTTTTTGCTTCGGGAAGATCTGTAAAAATTTCCCTGATTCGATTGAATAATCCCGTATAAGTGGCGGCGTTCGAGCGAGGAGTCCGTCCAATGGGATTTTGATTGATGCGGATGACTTTTTTCAAATTTTCAACGCCGATAATTTTTTTATGCCGCCCTGCTTCATCCTTGGCGTTATAAAAACGCTTGCTTAAATATTTGCCCAAAATATCATCAATCAAAGTGCTTTTCCCGGAACCGGAAACGCCCGTAAAGCAAACTAATTTTCCCAAAGGAATTACGATATCGATATTTTTCAAATTAAACTCGGCGGCGCCAAAAATGCATAAAGAATTTTTTTTGTCAATTTTGCCGACCTGCTTTCTGGCGCGAGTTATCAGTAATTTTCCGGACAAATATTGCCCGGTATAGCCTTTGCTTTTCGCCACATCTTTCAATGTTCCGCTAGCCATAATATTGCCTCCTGTTTTTCCGGCGCCCAGCCCGATATCGACAATCCAGTCGGCCGCCCTGATAAAAGCCTCATCATGCTCTACTACCAGCACCGAATTGCCTAAATCGCGAAGTCTGAGAAGCATTTTGATAATTTTCTCATTATCGCGCGGATGGAGCCCGATCGACGGCTCGTCAAAAACATAAAGAATGCCTGACAAAGACGCTCCTATCTGAGCCGATAGTCTCAGTCTCTCGCTCTCGCCGGCGCTCAAAGTGTCCGAAGCGCGAGCCAGCATCAAGTAGCCCAAATTTATCTCGGTAATTATTTGGGTGCGCAAAATAATTTCTTTTAAAATCGGAGCGATAATTTGGTCATTTGCCTTTAATTCGCCGCCTTTGCTCTTTTTAGCGCTTTTTGCCTTCTTATCGGCGCCAATAGAACTTCCGGAAAATTCATTCTTAAAATAGCCGTATAACTTCTCGATCGGCATTTGAACAAAATCATCAATTGATTTATCGCCTATCCGAACCGCCAAAGCTGTTTTATTCAACCTCTTGCCTTGGCAATCGGGGCAAATCCTCTTCACCATATATTGCTCAATCTCCGCTTTTATAAATTCGGAAGCGGTTTGGCGATACTTGGCTTCAATCAGCGGAACAACTCCGCGCCACGCTTCTTCTTGAGGATTTCGGGCCAATAAAGAAGCGCCATCGCTCTTTAGCTTCTGGCCATACAGCACCATGTCCAGCGCTTCCTTCGTTAAACGAACCAAGGGAACATCAACCGAAAAATTTAATCTTTTTGAAGCTTCGTTTAGCGCTTGAAAATCATTTTGCCAAGAATTCCACGAACTTCTCCATGGCTTGATCGCTCCTTCCGCGAGCGTCAGTTTGAAATTGGGAATGATCAAGTCCGCTGAAACTTTTAAAACCATTCCTAAGCCGGTGCAGGCAGGGCAAGCTCCGGAAGGATGATTGAAAGAAAACATCCGCGGCGATAAATTTTCCATCGTAAAATCGCATTCTTCGCAATAAAATTTCGCGCCGTACCGCTTCTCCCGGCCGCCAGCGCTTGCCACCAAACTGTCTTTCCCGTATTTCAAAGCCGAAACGATCACGTCTCTCAAGCGATTCTTTTCATTAAAAGATTCAAAAAGACTGCTTTCGATTATTTCTTCAATCAGCAAAAAAACTTTCTCTTTATTATTCTTGATTTTCGGCAAAAATTCATTTACGGGAATAATCCCCTCGCTTGTTTTAATCTTAAAAAATCCTTCCGATTTTGCCTCGTTTAATAATTTTAAGGATGGGCTTGATCCCAAAGGGGAAAAAATAAAAATCTTAGCGCGGCCATCCTTCTTAATTTTAATTATTTCATTGTAGATTTCCAGCGGCGTATATTTGATAAGCGCCTTGCCGCAGCCCGGGCAATGCTGCGCTCCGGCCCTGGTAAAAAGCAGCCGCAAATAATCATAAATTTCCGTCATCGTGCCCACGGTTGAACGGGATGTCCGGATGCAATTTTTCTGATCAATGGCAATGGCGGGGCTCAAACCCTGAATTTCATCCACCTCCGCCGAATTCTTGCTGCTTGCTATTTTTCCAAAATCTCCGGATAAATTTTCAAGATACCGCCTTTGCGCCTCGGCATAGATCGTGTCAAAAGCCAGCGATGATTTTCCGCTCCCGGAAAGTCCGGTGAGAACTACAAGCTGATTGCGCGGAATATCGAGAGAAATATTTTTTAAATTATGCGTGCGGGCTCCCCGAATTTTTATTACTTGCCTGGAATTAACGGAAAGTTTTTGTTTCATATGCAGGTTTTGTTTTTACTCTATTAAAATCATTAGCGCTGGCATTTTAATCGCTTTATTATAGACTATAATTAATAATTAATCAACCCCGTTGGAAGTCTGGGTGTAAAATTAAATTGTCGCAAATACAAGTATGTAGCTATTACGCGCAAAATATTTATTGCTTATCGCAGAAAAATTTAGTAAAATTTTTCTGCCAAAGACTTCTAACGGGGTCAAGAGCCGAGATTAAAAAAACTCAAGTATAATAAACACGACAATAAAAATGGCGGAACCCTTAACATTTTTAAAAACAGGAGTATGCTGAAGTATTTAAATGCTCTTTTATAAATAATTTACCGGCCGCAAAAGTTCGTTTATTTAATTGCGAATTTCTGCGGCCGGTAAACATCTTTTACCGGCCATATACACGATATGGAGCGTGAAAATAATGAAAGAAACAATAGGTTGCTGGGTTTACTGGTGGCTTTGCTGCTATGATGCGGCAAAAAAGTTTACGCCATGGGGGTGTTTACTGTGAGACTTGAAAACAAAGTCACAATCATCACCGGAGCGGGAAGCGGTATTGGAAAAGAAACCGCAATCCTGTTCGCAAAAGATGGAGGACTGGTAATATAACCGGATATAATTAAAAAGGAAGAAAAGGATTTGATCCTGATCTTCCTGTTTTTTTTATAAAAAATTTTTTTTCGTAAAAATGATGCCGCCGAATTTATCTGTTTAAATAAGTGATTGCTAATTGCAAAACAGCCGCGAATAAAACCCAGATCAAATACGGAATTTGAATATACGCAATCCAGCGCGCGTGCGGATAAATAGCCGCCATCGCCCAAATAAGCGTGCCAAGAACAAGTAAAATATCAATGGCCGCGAGTAAATTGCTTTTTAGCCCGAATTGCAAAGCCGTAAAAGCCAGATTAAAAATTAAATTTAGAATAAACGGCAAGGCAACCGCAAACCCGATTTGTTTTTTCCAAAAAAGCCAAAAAACCTTGCCGAAAGAAACAGCAATCAAAATATAGAGCGCTGTCCATACCGGCCCGAAAAGCCAGGAAGGCGGCGACCAGGAAGGCTTGATAAGTTGCTGATACCAATCATAAGCATCATTCATAAAATTATTTTAATGTAAAAAATTTACGCATAACTATTTATTCAAACAGCATTTTTTAAACTTCTTGCCGGATCCGCATAAACAAGAATCATTTCGCCCGGTCTTTGTTACCCGGCCAACCGTTAATACCGGCTGGCCAATAATATCTCTTTTCAAAAAACTCTGGCATTCTTGCGCGGCTAAATTAATCCAAATTTTCAATTCCAAATCCGGCTTCTTCTCATATTCCTCAAGAATTTTATAAGCCTTGATGTTTCCGGCATGCGCCAAAATCATCAAAGCTCTTTTTTTGTCCTCCAAGCTCGCTTTTTGAGATAATAAAACTTTGCCCGCCTTCTCAATTTCTTCCTTGGGCATATTTTCATAATAGCTCTTCGGCAATTTCTTATGGTATTCAATATACTCAACGGATGCTTTTCCCTCTTCGCTATTTGGATCGTCTACCATCATAATCGACCCGCTTAGTCCCCGGTTTTTCATCGCTCCAACTAAATCCGCCAGTTCCTCTTCTGAAAAATTGCCTCGATCCAAAACCCCTACTAACTCTTTTTCGGACAAATCATTGAAATTTTTATTGCTCATTATTTTAGAATTATTAAAATTAATTTTAAAATCAGCGCCAGCCGTTCTTGTTCTTCTATTCCATCCTCCGGCTGCGCGCTTATTTTTTATATTTTATATACTCTTCTATCGTCTCTTTGTAACTTTCGCCTAAATCCATTTTCAGTCCTTCTTCCGGCAAAACCCAAACATATTCATTTATTGTTTTTGATCATCTCCATTTTTTCTTTTCTTGATAATTTTTTGATTCTGGCCTCTTCTTTGGAAGCATTTGATCGATTGCGGAATTTTTTGGAATATGCCAGCTTGACCGGCCTTCGCGCTCTCGTGTATTTCGCGCCAAGATTTGAAAAATTATGCTCCCATATTCTCCGCTTCAAATCGCGAGCTATGCCGGTATATAAAGTTATATCAGCGCATTTGAGAATGTAGAGATAATACATAATAAGCTTATTTTATTTTTTAAATTACTTGCGAAGTCCGAGATATTTATTTTGTAGGTCTTTTGCAATCAACCAATTTTTAAGCTCAACGAATTCGCCATTATTTTTGATTATGCTTGAACAAGAATCAAAATGAAACCCGCTTAGCATTGCTACAAAAATCCAAGAAGGACGCTATCCGTTCTTTTGCTCATTTGCAAGTTTTTTCATACTTTCTTTATTAAATCATTTACACTAATTTTATCTTCCCGCACCCGCGCTAATTTTCCACCAAAAACCGCAAAAACCGCCTGTATCCATTCAGTAAAAGGTAAATTCTGCCGATTTTTATCAAACTAAATTCGTTTATTTAATCTTACCCCAAAACCCGCTGAAAATCAATACAAAAAAGAACCCATTTAAAAAATAAATGGGTCAATAATTTTATTGTTCCGATATTACGTAAAATCCAATGGAAGCTTTTGCCCGTCCGCCACAACTATCTTGCTCATATATTTTTACATGTTCTTATAAAAGTCAATCTTTCAATTTTAGCCAAAAAATTTATAAAAATTTAGCTCTGCCTCAAAAATCCGCTGAAAATTAACCAAAAAATCCAAGTAGGACATTTCTGATTCCCCTTTACGCAACCACGCAAAAATTGACAAATCTTCGGTCTTATGTTAATATTATTTTATGGCTTAAGTAAAAGCCATAAAATAATTAATAACGGATAACATTAGATTTTTGCTTTTGTTATCAGTTATGGATTATTTGTTTTAAGTTATTTACATTTATGCGTTTTATTTATCAAATATTAATAAACGCGATTGCCATAAAAGCGGCTGCTTATTTCAAACTTATACCGGGATTTGAATTTACAGGAGACGCAATTTCGCTGCTTTGGGTTTCTTTCCTTTTAACAATAGTGAACTTCTTCTTGAAGCCTATTTTAAAATTACTATTTGGACCGCTTATTCTTCTGACCCTCGGACTTTTTACGATAGTAATCAACATGATTATCTTATATATCGTTGATTATTACACTCAAGAGCTCGCAATTGCCAATATGGAAGCTCTTTTCTGGGCAACCGTTCTTTTAGGGTTCGCTAATTTAATATATTCTTTAATTTACAAAAAATAATTGCCATGAATCTACCGCAAATAATAGAAATATCGCAAATCGGCGTCTCAATATTGCTAATCATATCGATTCTTCTTCAAGCGCGCGGAGTCGGCCTTGGCTCGACTTTTGGCGGCGAGGGAAATTTTTATTTCACCAAGCGCGGCGCGGAAAAAACAATATTCATTCTTACCATAATCTTAGCCATTGCCTTTCTGGGATTGTCTTTTTACAGTTTAATGGTTCAATAAAAATCGCCATAAATGGTTCAGTCCCGAGCGCTCGGAACGCGCTATAAATAAATTCGCCATAAATAGTAAAGTAAATCCCCTTTAAGGTTCCGGATATCCAAGACATTGCCGGTAAATCGATGGGAACAATCCGAAATATGCTTTCTAAAACATGATATCGCGCCAAACAACGGGGATAAAACTTATAAATATTTTTCGTTTTTTAAAAAATAAAAGGGGGGGGCTTCCGAATTTTAAATATCCGGACAATTTCTCCGCGCCTTCCCGCTTCGCCGAAGCGATAGCGAGGCGAGGCGGCAAAGGAAAACTTTCTTTTGCTTGGATGCTTATTAGAAAAACTTTTGCCGCTCTTGGCCGGGTGGAAAAAACATTGGTTTTTTTGCTGCTTTTAGCTTTGCTGGCCTCTAGCGCCAAGCTGACATATAATTTTTGGCTCGCGAGGACAATTTTAGTTCCGACGAACGGCGGAACATTAACAGAAGGCATTATCGGCAATCCGCGCTATATTAACCCTCTTTTTTCTCAAGCCAAAGACGCCGATACGGATTTGGCAAAACTTATTTTTTCATCTTTATTCACTCCCGGCCAAAACGGAGAAATAAAACCGGACCTGGTCCAAGAGTACGATATTTCCGAAGATAAAAAAACTTACACTATAAAAATTAAAAACAATGTATTTTGGCACGATCACGAAAACGATCAGCTAACCCAGGAAAGCGACAAAATTTTAACTGCCGATGATATTTTGTATACTATCAAAGCGATTCAAAACCCAAATTATAAAAGCTCTCTTAGGGGAAATTTGGCGGGCGTTGAAAGCGAAAAAATTGATGACTGGACGATAAAATTATCTCTAAGGTCGCCATACGAGCCATTCTTGCAAAATCTTACTTTTGGAATCCTGCCAAGCCATATTTGGCGATATATTAATTCCGAAAATACTCCTTTAGCCCAATACAATGTTCAACCGATCGGTTCGGGACCTTATATTTTCGACACTTTAACAAAAGACGCGAACGGAAATATCGTTTCTTTGACGCTTAAAAAAAATAATGAATATTACGGCGAAAAGCCCTTGATCGAAAAACTTGCCTTTAAATTCTTTGATAACCAAAATTCCCTTCTCGCCGCCATAAATAGCGGACTAATCGACGCGACTGCTTATATTAGCGAAGAAAAAGAAGCGGAAATCGCAAGGCCGGATATCAAAAAATACAATTTTAAAACTCCGGGATATTTCGCGGTATTTTTTAACCAAGAAAAAGCGAAAATTTTAACCGAAAAAAATGTCCGCCTTGCTATCAATTACCTGACCGACAAAGACAAGCTTATAAGCGCCGCTTTAAAAAATAACGGCCAAAAAACCGAAACGCCTTTGCCCCCTACCTTGAAAGAGTACAATACCCAAACTAAAGTATATGCTTTTGACCTGCCTTATGCCAATACGATCTTGACTAACTCCGGCTGGGCGCTTGGAGAAAATGGCGCGCGAACAAAAGAATTTAAAAAAGAAACTGTTCCGCCGCCGATAGGAAGCAATATAAAAATAAAAGAAGAAAAAGAAAATATTCCGCTGGAATTCACTCTAACCACGTCGGATTCTCCGGAACTGAAAAAATCGGCCGAAGTCCTGAAAGAACAATGGCAAAAAGGCGGAATAAATGTCCGTCTTAATATTCTGAACGCGGACGAAATGCAGTCGGTGATCAGAAACAGAGATTACGAAGCGCTGCTTTTCGGAGAAATACTGAGCGTCACGCCCGATCCTTTTATTTTCTGGCATTCTTCGGAAATAAAAGCCCCGGGATTAAACCTGGCTCTTTACTCAAATAAAGACACGGACAAAATACTGGAAGAATTGCGGCAAACATTCGATGCCGGCAAAAAAATGGAATTATTGGCCGCCTTCCAAGCGCAAATTGTCGATGACGCGCCGGCGGTTTTCCTTTTTAACCGATATTTGGGCTACTGGGCAAAAACCAGCATTGAAGGAATGGAGACAAAAATCATAGTTCTCCCGGCCGACAGGTTCGCAAGCGTTAAAACATGGTCGCTTGTGAAAAAAAGAATCTGGGACGGCAAATGGAAATTTTTGAATTTTTAGATAAAACTCTTTCTGTCATTGCGAGGAGCCGAAACGACGAAGCAATCTCTCTCAAACGCGAGACGCCGCAAACTTTTATTTTTCCCCAATAAAAAAACTCCGGAAAATTAATTCCAAATATGCTTTTAAAAGCATATTTAAAAAATATCTATGATTTTTCCTCCCATAACTGCTATTGTTTTGCCTTCCACAATTGACAGAAGAGACAAAACACTCGTCAAATCGCCGCGCGCAATTCTATAATATTGAGGAATTGCCCGATTTTTACCGGGATAAGTGCCAAGTAATACTAATACTGCCCTTACTCCATAGAAATCTCCAAAGAAATAACCATATTCGTTGATGGTCGCAGGCCTTCTTAAATAAAAAGTTGCGCTAGAAGGCGACATTTCAGAAGATATTTCTAAAATTGGATTAATTAGAACAATATGTTGCCCATCCTCAGTTTCTGAAATATCTTTCGGCAAACCATTATTCTTTCCCATTATATTCACCTTTTCTCCTTTGCTCCAAATAAATATTCCAGGCTTATTAATTCTCATATTTTATTTAAAGAGCTATCCATAGTCTAAACTAAACTTTTAAAAAAATCAAGGGCGAGTGGCGGAAATATTTTGCCGGAGTGGTGAAATTGGCAAACACGCAGCGTTCAGGGCGCTGTGGGATTTATCCCTTGGAGGTTCAAGTCCTCTCTCCGGCACAAAATTTAATAAATTTACAATTTCGAATTTTGAATTTCAAATGAATTTTTAATAATATAATTTTGAAACAAAAATACTTAACATTAAGTTTCAAAATTAAAAATTCGAGTTTGAATCAAAATTCATAATTTAAAATTCAAAATTAACTAAATCTTTCTTTCGTAGTAATCTGAGACTCTGAAAGAAAAAATAACAAACTTAAACACATGATGATTCAAAAAAGATTTCAGCGGCCCGTTTCGGCTATTAAAAGCCATTTCGCGCCCGCCAAACAACCTAATGCAGCTTTTAAACAAACTCCGATGCCCGCGAGACAGCCGATTTCCCGCTATCCCGCGAGCAACATCCCTGTCCGAATAATTCCTTTGGGCGGCCTTGAAGAAGTCGGGCGCAATATGACTGCTTTTGAATATGGCAGCGATATAATTATTATCGATATGGGCTTGCAGTTCCCTGAGGAAGACATGCCCGGCATCGATTATATCATTCCGGATATTTCTTACTTCAAAGGAAAAGAAAAAAATATAAGAGGAGTGATCATTACGCATGGCCACTATGACCATATCGGCGCTATTCCTCATTTAATCAGGCCGCTGGGAAACCCGCCTATTTTTGCCACTCCTTTGACAATCGGCATTATTAAAAAAAGAGAAGAAGATTATCCCGACCATATTAAGCTCAATCTTCATATGGTAAACAAAAACGACAAAATTGACCTGGGAAAATTTCATATTGAATTTTTCCATATCAATCACAATATTCCCGACGGAATCGGAATCGCCATATTTACTCCGGCCGGGCTAATTCTATATACCGGAGATTTTAAATTCGACTTTTCGCCGGTCAATGACGCGCCGGCCGATATCGGCAGAATCGCCGAACTGGGAAAACGAGGCGTATCGCTTCTGATGAGCGATTCAACTGACGCGGAAACTCCCGGACACTCGGTCAGCGAGCAAACAATCATAGAAACTTTGGGCCGCATTTTCGAAAATGCCAAAGGAAGAATTATTGCCGTTACTTTTTCTTCGCTTATCTCGAGAATCCAGCATATCATTACCTTGGCTGAACGGCATGGAAGAAAAGTGGCTCTGGACGGATACTCTCTAAAAACCAATCTCGAAATCGCCAAACAGCTATCCTATGTCCATATTAAAAAAGGGACCCTTATCAAAATACAAGACGTAAATAAATATCCGAGCAATCAAGTGGTGGTAATCGGCACCGGCGCGCAAGGGGAAAGCAATGCCATGCTAATGCGAATCGCCAATCATGAGCACCGCAGCGTCAACATACAAAAAGGCGATACGATAATCTTTTCCTCTTCCGTAGTTCCGGGAAACGAAAGAACCGTCCAAGGATTAAAAGATACTCTCTGCCGCCAAGGCGCGAAAATTATCCATTACAAAATGATGGACGTCCATGCCGGCGGACATGCTTACAGAGAAGACTTAAAAATGATGATAAATCTTGCTCACCCGAATTTTTTCATCCCTATCCATGGCAATTACTATATGAGAAAAATCCACAGCGAACTGGCGGAATTAACCGGCATCAACCCGCAAAATATTATCATTCCCGATAATGGCAACGTTGTCGAACTCACCCCGAAAAGCATCCGCCTGACAAAAGAAAAAGTTCCAACCAACTATATTATGGTAGACGGATTGGGAGTGGGGGATGTCGGAGAAATAGTGCTTCGCGACCGCCAAGCGATGGCCAAAGACGGAATATTCACGATTATCGTCATTGTGGACAGCAAAACCAAAAAAATCTTGGGAGAGCCGGATATAATTTCCCGAGGTTTTATCTATATGAAAGAATCCGCAGATCTTCTGAATGAAACAAAAAAGAAAGTTCGAGACGTCGTTACTTTAAAAACCCAAGCCGAAGGGCCGATTAATTGGGCGTATGTCAGAAACAACCTGCGCGATATTATCGGAGAATTCTTATACGCTAAAACGCAAAGAAGACCCCTGGTATTGCCAATGATAATTGAAGTGTAGTAGAATTAGGGTAAAGGCTTAAAATTTTGAATTTCCAATTTTGAATTTTGATTAAATTTTGAATGTTTGAATGTTTCAAAATTAAATCATTATGTCATTCATTCGAAATTCAGAATTCGAAATTAGAAATTATTAAATAAAGCGCTTATGCTCTATCTCCTTATCCTCATCCTTCCCTTATTAATTTACACGGTATTGTCCGCAATAATATTATTTCATTTGAAAAAATACGGAATTGCCGGAGATTTTACGCGGCAAATAATTATCTTATTTTTTATGGTTTCCGTAATTCTGATTTTCTTTACCGCCTTAAGCTTTTTTAATATTCCATGGGATGAATTAAATTTAGCCGATATGCTTCAAAATACGCGAAACGATAATCCCTATTTTTATCAGCCGTAAAATATTTTACTTTAAAAATATGAGCATAACAACAATCGTTAATCCCGAAGAAACAAAAAAAATCACTTTCCCCGGACAATACGAAAACGAGCAAATTCTTTTAGTCAAGCGCCGCCATTGGATAGTTCTTGCGGGATTTATCCTCATGATCGCTTTATTAATTTTAGTTCCTATTTTTGTTTATTTTTTTCTGCCTCTGGTCTTTGAGATCCCGAATGCCGAAATTTTTAATAAATTATTTTTATTTATCACCTGCCTTTATTATCTATTCCTCTCTGTCATGTCTTTTTTTATGATCATTGATTACTATCTTGATATTTGGATAATTACAAGCCAAAGAATTCTTTCCGTAGAGCAAAAGGGGCTTTTCCATCGAATTGTTGTTGAAGTAAGATACAGCCAAATTCAGGACATCACTAGCGTTGTTCCCGGCCTTGTTGCCACCTATTTCCAATTCGGGAATATAAATATCCAAACCGCCGCCGAAAAAGAAAGAATGATGCTGAAACAAATCACCCATCCGGTAGAAACCCGCCGCGTAATCTCTGATGCCTATCATAAAGAAATGGAAAAAACGGAAGAAAAAAAATAAAAGTTTAATAACCGAATTCCTTCATAAATCATTCATTCAAATTTATTATATTACAACTATTGACAAAACTATTGCTTATAGTATAATGAGGTTAATCATATGACAACTATTAATCAAACAAAATTAATTGCCAATACTGCCTGCGCTTGTTGCTGCGCCGCTATTAAGTCCGGGCAAGTTTTTGTTTTGAGAAAATAAGTTTTAGATCATATTATTTTTATCAGACTGCCCGGCAAAAGGCGGTTTTTTGTTTTATCATTATTATGACGAGGTAGCAAAGAGGCAATGCGGGAGACAGCAGATCTCCTTACGCGGGTTCAAATCCTGCCCTCGTCTTTTAGAAATAAAAACTGCACACTAAAATTATAAGGAGGAAAAATGAACGAAAGAGAAATATCAAATAAGGTAATGGGGGTTTTAACTTCCCGAAAGTATGGATTTCACCAAAGGGGAAACGGGAAAAACGCGCCAAAAAGAAACACACGGGAGTATGAATTTTTCCTCAGGTGTATCGAGGAAAAATTAAGAAAACAAAAACCTGTAGAATTTTTTATTAACTTTACAGGCCTTAAAAATTATAATGCCTGCAAATACTACAATCCCGATGAGTCTGAAAAACGCGCTTTCAGTTTTTTGCTAAACATGGCAAAACAAATCGAAAAAATATATCCTCAAGGCGTCGTTATAAATATAATATCAAACGACGCTCGGGCAATGTTTGCCAACGGCGCAAAAGAAGAAAACTGTAGAATATATTACACCGGACTCGAAAAAATGATTAAGGAAAACGAAAGTTTTTCCAAACATTTCAGGCTTTTCCACCTAAAAGATATCTGGCAAAAAGAAGGCGAAGATTTTTTTTCGCTTCTTAGCCAAACTGTCGCAGAGGTTGAAAAAAACATAGAAAACGATCCGGATTTTCAGGAACTACTTCTCCGAGCAAAAAGAAGCGCAAAACCAAACACCCCTGACCATGAACTCAAGCAGGCTGTTGTAAAATTTAAAGCCACTCTTGCAACCGAAAAAGAGCTAAGAATATGGGACAAACATTTTCCACACGCAATTATGCTTAGCTATAGGATAAATCCTGCCTGGGGTCTGCCATTCCTTTTGCCGTGGGCAACAGGCGAAGGCGAAGTTACTCAGCCTTGGCACGGCTGGTATGACAAAAATACCAACAAGGTAATGACCGTATGGAGGCAAGAAAAGCAAAAAGAGCTACAAAAATGGATGTTTAGGATATAAACCAAAGGCCAGAATCAAGTTTCGATAAAATTTTCGATTAACGATTCTGGCTAATTTTTTAATCATTTATTTGACTAATTATTTTAATCATTTAACATATAAACATATGACATCACGAGAACGAATCTATAAAACAATGAAAGGAAAACCTACCGATCGAATCCCCGTCTCACTATGGCAACATTTTCCAGATGCAGATCAAACCAGTCAAGGATTGGCCGATTCTATATTAAACTTTCAAAAAAAGTTTAATTTTGATTTGGTAAAAGTAACACCTGCCAGCGGATATATGACAGAAGCTTTTGGCGGAAAATTTATACCACTTAAAACCGGCCTGCAAAAAGGAATCAGGGAATGCGTTGATTTTCCGATCAAGAATCATAACGACTGGAAAAAAATCAAACCAGCCAGTATTAACCAAGGGATTTTAAAGCGCGAACTGGAAGCCTTAAAGCTTATTAAAAAAGGTATCGGCAACGATGTACCAATAGTACAAACAATCCCTAACCCTTTAACTCTTGCGAAAACCATTCGGGGAAAATTATTATTTGATGACCTTAGGAATCATCCTAACGATTTAAAATCAGCCCTTGATGTTATTACGGATACTATACTTACATTTTCCTTAGAATCTTTAAAAGTCAGAGCCGATGGCATATTCTTTTTTACCCAGATGGCAAGTTTTGATTTTCTAACGGAAAAAGAATATCAAGAATTCGGAGTAAAATACGATTTGCAAATATTAAATAATCTAGCAAAACAAAATGCATTGCTTATACTGCATATCCATGGCTTGAATATTATGTTCGATCTCCTTAAAGAATATCCCGTACAGATCATAAATTGGCACGACCAATTGACCGCGCCAACGATCGCCGAAGCGCAAAAAATCTGTACAAAAACTTTTATAGGTGGAATAGAAGAAAATGAAATGTTGTTAAAAGAAAATCCTGAAGTTATCAAAAAACATATAAAAAAATTTATTAACAAAAACAATGGCAAACGATTAATATTCGGTCCTGGCTGTGTTTTACCTGTTAATACTCCGGAAATGAATATAAGCGCCATAAAAAAAGCTTTAGAAAAATAAAAAGCCTGGCTGAATTTTACGCTATCATAAAGACTTTTCTTGAAACCATTTAGTTTTCCACCGTCGAGCTAAAAGCCTATTTGACGGCATCCGCAACTTGCGGTATAATATAGATATAATTAATAATTTAATTAAAATACTATGAATGGATCTAAAGAAGAAAAAGGCGGATATGGTCTTTACTGCTCGGGCGGTTTAAGACCTGTCTACGTAGGCCTTGTTTTATTTGTCATCGGATTAATAATGCAAGGCGGCAGCAGCGTACCGGAAATTATAATGATAGTTGGATCATTGGTTGTAATCACCGGACTCATTTCAATGTTTTTTCATAAAGAAAAATAGAATATCTGTTCATTGCTTATCGCAACTCCGCTCGATAAAATCCGGGCGGTTTTAAACAATAACTTAATAGCGGAAACCCGTCTTGTCCCGCTAAATGGCGAGGTTTCCCCCGTAATCATGGAATAGCTAATATCGTTCCGCTTTTTATGCACCAGTAAAAAATTTGCAAGTGATTTCAGCGAGTTCTTTATTAAAAACTGCCAAAGAACCTGTAAAAAAATATCGGCTCGAACCATATTTAGTAAAAGAAAATTTTATCATCATTTAAAATTAATCCAATTATACATGAAGAATAAATTCTGCACTGTATTTCTATATATGTTTCTAATTGATGGACTCCTTGCGATTCTTGAAGGAGGAGATGGACTACTAGGATTAAGAATCTATTATGGAGATTTTTTTCAGTTTTTTGCAGCTATTTTTAGCCTTGCTATTGGAATTTGCGCTATAATACAAATAATCATAGGATTCGTGGAGAAATTGCGATGGTCTGCGCGAATAATAGGTTTGTATGTTCTGTTTTACATCGCTATTATTATGATAGGAACTGTTCATAATATAAATATTTTTTCATTACTCGTTGGATTATTACAAATCTTACTATTCTTTTGGGCATCCAAAGATTTATCAAAAGGACACTATTTGAATTAAAATATACTTTGGAGCAGAAAAGTTAAAATATCTTATGAAACGTGTTTTAATTATCATCATTGCGCTAATCTTTGTTTGCATCATCTGTCTGTTTTCGCTAAAACCAGGTGACTGGGATTTAGCCGGTGAAATAAAAGGATATGCCCCAAATCCTGCTTACGTCGGCGATAAAGTTAGTTTTACTTATGTAGTCAGGAATCTAGGAAAAAATACATTGCCAACTAGAAGTTATGAGGTTGAGTTCTATATTAACGATGAAATGATTTCATTTGACCGAGATGGAAATCCCCTCACCCAAGGAGGAGGTGTTACTTACAGCAGATCCAAAGGCTATTACGATTTTATACCCGATAAATCTGGTAAATATTCTTACATTCTTATTCTAGATCCGAAAAACACGCTTAAAGAAACGAACGAGGATAATAACAAAATAACTGGTGAAATAACTGTGCTTGAGCGATAGATTTTAAAATAATATTTTTAGACTTCATTTATTAAAAACTTAAAATTGTCATCAGTGCAACTCCGCCGCATTTTCAGAATTTCGTGGGGGTTCCTTGCCGCCACAGGCGGCGAAATGCGTTCGAACTAATTCAAAAACTCAAAGGAATCCTGAATTAGTAAAAGCTGTCCCGAGTATTCGGGACAGCCAAGGTGGCGCCGCGGAATTTCTCGACCTCGCTCAAGATAAAAACTTTTCGTCCTTGCGTACATTTTTTGATATATATTAAGATGAGAAATTTTTTTTAATTTAGACTAAATTAAATATTCACTTTGATTATCCAAATAATCAAAGTGGAGCAGAATATAATTTTATGTTTTTAAGTAGTTTTAAAAATCTATCTTTCCAATTAAACTGGCGTTCCCAAAACACTTAGGCTGTTTTGACGTTTCTTTAATTTTGTTTTAAACAAATCCCGAAGCAGCTTCAAGAAAGCTGCTTTTGAAATAGAAGGAAAACAAAATGGAGAAAAGAATAATCATTCCGATTGCGCCGGAAGACTTTGGCGCGCTAAAAAAGAAAATTGGGATTAATCAGAGCGAATTTTACTCAATCTGCGACGGTTCTTTGGAAACTTTTCCCAAAGGAATTTTTGCGCCGGGAATATTTTATAAATGCCAAAATTGCGGCAAAGAATTCAAGAAAACCAATTATATTGATTTTCAAACGAATACCGATTATTTCCAATTAGTAGAAACGAGAGGGGTTTGCTAAAAAGCCTGCTCCTCCCTTAATTTTAGTTTGATTAAATTCTTAAATAAAGTATAATTAACATATAACAATAAATTTATGACCAAACAAGAAAACAAGCAAGTATTCAGCGGCATCCGCTCAAGCGGCGAACTGCATCTTGGAAATTATATAGGCGCGATCAAAAGTTTTATTGAATTGCAAAAAACCCGCGACTGCGTTTTTATGATCGTGGATTACCACGGCATTACTACTCCGTTCGATCCGAAAGAAATTAAAAATACTATTTTAAATGTGGCATTGGATTATCTAGCCGCCGGAATAGATCCAAATAAAAGCATTTTAGCCGTACAATCGAATGTTCCGGAACACCTAGAGCTTTCTTGGATTTTTAGCACGATTACGCCGGTGGGACTGCTCCAGCGAATTCCAACTTTTAAGGAAAAAATAAGGCAGCACCCGGATTATGTCAATCTCGGTCTTTTAAGCTATCCCGTTTTGATGGCCGCGGATATTTTAATTTACAAAGCCGGATTAGTGCCGGTGGGAGAAGACCAATTGCCTCATATCGAATTTACCAACGAAACCGCCAAACGTTTTAACAATAAATTCGGCAAAACTTTTCCGGAAGTAAAAGCAAAATTAAGCGAAGGCGCTCGAATAATGTCCTTAAATGATCCGGCGAAAAAAATGAGCAAAAGCCTTGGGCCAAAAACTTATATTGCCTTAAACGATTCCCCGGAAACAATCAAAGAAAAAATGAAAAAAGCGGTTACCGATATCGGAACCACGGGAAAGATGACGCCGGCAACGGAAAATTTATTCCTGCTTTTAAAAATCCTGGGCAAACCCGAGCATTATGAAGAATTTTTAGCCGAACACAAAAAAGGAACGATAAAATACAGCCTGCTAAAAGAAACTCTTGCGGCTGACATCGCCGATTATTTCGCGCCATTCCGCGCCAAGCGAAAAGAATTGGAAGCCAAACCCGAATATGTCAAAAAAATTCTAGCCGACGGCGCCGACCGCGCCCGAAAAATCGCCCGCGCCACAATGCGGGAGGTAAAAGAAAAAATCGGGCTAATGATATAAAAAAAATAGATCGTAGAAATTTTTTTAATCTAATCTACAATCTTTTTAAACTTAATTAAAAATTAGAATTGACCAATACACCGTCTATTGCAATTATTTTTCCTCCATTGGCTATAATCCTCGACTCTACAAAACAACCTCTGCCAAAAACTTCGACATCAGTCGTTGTTTTCCCATCGTCGGACTGGATAGTATAAACTGTCATTACCATACCATCCTTAATTCGCTGTCGATGCTATCGTTTTTAGTCTTTGTACATATTCATTTTGGGGCAGTTTTTTTTCTATCTCTTCGATTTGTTTAATCAAGATAGCAATGGCTGCTGGTGAAAAATCGTGTAATATTTTTTTTATATCTGAATCCGTCATGCCATCCATTTGCCTTAAAAATTCTCTTTTCGGTGGACCTCCGAAAATTGTTAAAATTTTCGACAAATATTTCAACGCAGAAATAAAACCAAATCCTGCATCTATTGTTTCCAGATTTTCACTTTGGGAATTAAATTCCCATATATCCGACATTGATGCCATTTATTTTCCTCCTTATTTTCTCTTTTATTATAAGTAATTCATTTTATTTTTTGTTGGATTAAACATCATTATAAAATGGTTTAATCCAAAATAAAATTTTTTACCTATAAAAAAATAACTCCGAAAAATCGGAATTATTTTTTTAGAGACAATTGATTTAAAACCCGGCAAACGGCGATTTGCGCGCCGGCGGACAAGACTGAAAATTTAGCGTATTTTTTTCTAATGTTTGCCATATTTTTTGATTTTCATTTTTTCACCCTCTAACATTGCATTATACGCTAAGCAAATAATTTGTCAATGCCTCACGCCCTTGATTATCAACATTTATTACCTATTGCGTTAATTCTGCCATGGCAGAATTAACGCAATAGCTTTTAAAAAAATTAATTCTTATTGATAATTTCGGAAATCTCCCGCGCTTTTTCTCGGGTTAATTCGGCGCTTTTTGATTCCAAGTTCAGACGGATTACCGTCTCCGTGTTTGACCCGCGGATATTGAACCACCAATCTGGATATTCAACGGTAATGCCGTCTAGTTTGATTATTTTTCCATCAGAATATATATTTTCAATTTCTTCTAATTTTTCCGGCACGCTTTTCGCTTTGAAATTTATCTCTCCTGAATGAAAATATTTTTGATAAGGCTTTATAATTTCAGAAAACGCTTTGTTTTTATCGGTAAGAAATTTCAAAAATTTTGCCACTTGAATTATCGGCATTTCAAAAGTGCCATAATCTCTTTTATAAAAATAATGACCGGAAGACTCTCCGCCAAAAATCGCGCCGTTTGCAACCATTACTTCCTTGATCAAGGAATGGCCGACTGGCGTCACCACCGCTTTGCCCCCGGCTTTTTCAATCATATCTTTGGTAATTCTTCCCGGTCGAATATCATAGCAAACCGTCGCGCCCGGATACTCGGCTAGCTCAATCTGCGCCATAATTCCCCGCAAAATTTCCTGCCGCAAAGTGTTTCCTTTTTCGTCCACAAAAAAATATCTGTCGCCATCGCCATCCGGAGCAATGCCAAAATCAGCTTTGCTTTCAATAACTTTATTTTTTAGAAATTCCAGATTTTCTTCTTTGAGAGGATCCGCTTCGTGAGAAGGAAAAGAACCGTCAAGATTAAAATTTATTTTTATCAAATCCGCCGGCAATTTTTTGAAAAGTTCGCTCATATCCAAAGCGCTCATTGCGTTAGAGGCGTCAATGGCAATTTTAAATTTTTTTATACCCGATAGATCAATTCCCGCTAATTGCTCTTTGACTAAATCTTTCAAAGCATTTTCTTTTGCAATAATTTTTCCTTTTTTATCAGATGCAAAAAAAATATTCGATAAAATAATATTTTTAATTTCATTTATACCGGTATTCTTGCTTATCGGCAAAGATTTTTCCCTCACCATTTTAAATCCATTATATTCTTTCGGATTATGCGATGCCGACACCTGAATTCCGCCGTCATAATCATAATGGCCGACTGCAAAATAAAAAGTGGGCGTGCTAACCAAACCGACATCAATCACATTTAAGCCGCAATCGGTAATTCCTTTAACTAGCTCTTTTTTTAGCGCCGGCGAAGAAAGCCGCATATCCGAACCTATAACTATATTTTTTGCTTTAGAATTTTCTTTTAAAATAAAAGTTCCGTAGGCTCTGCCTATTTTATAAGCCAGATATTCGTCCAACTGGCTCGGATAAATTCCGCGAATATCATAAGCTTTGAAAATTGTTTCGTCTATTATTGCCATATTATTTATTTAATTCATTAATTATTACTCTCGCTTCATCTAAATTTTTGACAATATAATCCGCCGATTCCGATTTTGGCAAAATATGCCTTCCTGTAATCCTTTCCATTTTTATTGCCACGATTTCTGGCAATCTTTTTTTGGCTTCGTCTATTTGCTTGGCCTTGTCATCTATAAAAAATATCTTTTCAGATGGGTATTTTTTGACTATTAATTCTATTTCATCGCTTTTGTATTCTAAAGAAATGCTTATTTTGCCAAAAAAAGAAACTATGCCGGCATTTTCAATTTTTCCCATTTGAATTTCTTTCAAACCCGCGGAAACAAGCGTTAAGTCTTTTTTATTAAAGCTTTTAGCGAAATCAAAAAAATCCTTATAAACAAAACCTTTGGATTTATTTATTGTAGATTTTATTTCTTTTTTTATTTTATCTTTATTTATCTGCTTCGATTCCGAGAATAATTGAATCATAAAATCCGCGTCAAAATCGCCCTTTTCCTCTTTTGATTTCCAGTAATTAACTTCATACTCTTCGCGGAAAAACCCTTCTTCGGTAAAAATATTTATCAGTTCTTCCGTCCAGTCGCCTGTATTAAAAATTGTATCGTCAAAATCCAAAACTATTTTCATTGCTATTTTTTAAAATTATTATCGGTTAAATCTTTCTTCACAATCTCCCCCGGCAAAGTCATGCAGCCCGTGCCGATTTTTACGCCGGGATAGAGAGAAGTATGAATGCCGGTTTTGCAATTATCGCCCATAATCACGCCGAGTTTTTGCCGGCCGGTGTCTTTTAATTCTCCCTTTACCATGCATTTGATATTTTTCCAATCGTGCCGCAAATTCGCCGTAATCGTGCCAGCGCCTAAATTGCAATTATCGCCGATAATGGAATCGCCGACATAAGACAAATGCGCGACATTCGTGTTGTCGCCGATAATAGAGTTTTTAATTTCCACCGCGTTGCCAATATGGCAATTATCCCCAATCGCGACTGAAGCTCGAATAAAACAATTAGGACCGATTACGCAACGCGCGCCGATTATCGCCGGCCCTTCAATATATACTCCATTTTTAATAATCGTTCCCTCGCCTATTGTAATCTCGCCTTTGAACGTCGCGCCTTTTTCCACCATCGCGCTTTTGGCGATCTTCCCTTTGGCTTTTCCAAGCAAATATTCATTGGCTTCCAGCAAATTCCACGGATAGCTTACCGCATGCCAAAAATCTTTCACTTCTTCATAATTCACTTCCCTCTTGCCTGCAAGCTCGCTTACCGCGTCCGTTAATTCATATTCGTTTCGCGAAGATTTTTTGACATTTTTTATCGCCGCAAAAATTTCTTCGCTCAAAACATAAAGCCCGGTATTTGCCAAATCTGAAACAAATTCTTTCGGTTTTTCCACGATTTTTTTGACTTTTCCGCCTTCCAGGAGCAACACGCCAAATCGGCTCGGATCCTCGATTTTTTTCGCCAAAACGCAATTTTTATGCTTTAGGCAATTCTCTATGTCTTTCTTGCTATATAAATCATCTCCGTTCAGGACAATAAAATTTCCTTTAACTTTACCCTCCGCCATTCCCAAAGCATGAGCCGTACCCAACCGCTCTTTTTCTTCAATATAGCTTATTTTCATTTTGCCAAAACTATCGCCTGCGTATTTTTTTATTATTTCTTCCTTGTATCCTATCACTATAATCACTTCGCCTGCCAAATCTTCCAGCTGTGTCAAATTATGCTCCAATATAGTGCGCCCCGCCACTTTCAGCATTGGCTTTGGCTTGGTCGCGGTTAAAGGATATAAACGGGTTGAATTGCCGGCGGCCAAAATTATCGCTTGCCTCGCACCAGAAATAAACGATGCGGAATTAGACCGATTAATCATTTTATAATTATTCATTTCTTTTGTTAAATTAACCCCTTTTGTCTTAATTTCTTGGTTCGGGGCTTTTATAAATGCTTTTTTATTCTTACAATTTATGCTATTATCTTATCATATACGCATAATTTGTCCATAATTAATTGCATGTAGAAAGTGGAAAGTTGAGAGTAGCAAAAATTTTTTATTTAAACTACTTTCTACCCTCCACCTTCCACTTACTAAACATGACCTTCGACGAATACCAAAAACAATCCAGAAAAACCGCGGTGTATCCTGACGCGGACAAAAATTTTATCTACCCGACTTTGGGACTCGCCGGCGAATCCGGCGAAGTGGCGGAAAAGATCAAAAAAGTTTTGCGCGATAAAGGCGGAGTTATTGATGAAACAACGAAACAAGAAATTACCAAAGAGCTTGGCGACGTGCTTTGGTATGTAGCGCAACTTAGCACGGAGCTGGGATTATCTCTGGATAACGTTGCCGCGGAAAATATCAAAAAACTCTTTTCACGCCTGGAAAGAGGCAAGCTCGGCGGCAATGGAGATAATAGATAGCAAGCGAAATGACAAATAACAAATCAAATCCAAATATCAAAATGTCTAAATAAAATTAGGCATTTTTTTATTGACATCTTAGCCATAATTTGATAGATTTTAATAGCTATTCAAATAAATATCAAGTAATGCTTTGAAAATTTCTGCAAAAGCGCATTTTGGCGATAACGCCAAATAAGTATTTACTTCAAATTATTAAAAAGCCAAAATTCGAGTGAGGCACGAAAAAACGATTAATAGCAAATGGTACCTGCCGAACGTCTTTAAAGAAATCTTCAAAGTATTACAAGTTTATAATTTAAGATTAATCTTATGTCATTCTCTATCGGTATCGTCGGCCTTCCGAATGTGGGCAAGTCCACCCTTTTCAAAGCCCTGACCAAAAAACAAGTAAATATCGCCAATTATCCTTTCTGCACCATTGATCCGAATGTGGGAGTAGTAAAAGTGCCGGACGAACGGCTGGAAAAATTGGCGAAAATGTCCTGCTCGGCGCGCATTGCGCCGACTGCGATTGAATTTGTCGATATCGCCGGACTCGTCCGCGGCGCCAACAAAGGCGAAGGGCTAGGAAACCAATTCCTGGCCAATATCCGCGAAGTGGACGCCATCGCCCAAGTCGTGCGCGTATTTGAAGATAAAGAAATAATCCATGTGGACAAGGATCTGAATCCTAAGCGCGATATTGAAACAATCAACATAGAATTGATCATAAAAGACATGAAAAGCCTGGAAAAAAGAATTGCAAAAATCTCAGGCGAAGCCAAAGCCGGCAAAAAAGATAAAGTTCAGGAAATGGAAAACTTAAACGCAATCAGGGCAATTTTAGATAAAGGACAATTAATTTATGGCAAAGACTTAAGCGACGGCGCCAAGGAAATTGTCCGAGAAATGCAATTTTTGACCGCCAAGCCCATGCTTTTCGTCTTCAATAAAAAAATCGAAGCGGCCGACGACGAAAAACAGCTGGAAAAATTATTATCCGATTTAGGCATTAAAGCGGCTTTTGCCGCCATTGATATCAAAATGGAGTCGGACTTATCCGAACTTGCCGATGAAGAAAAAATAAGCTACAAAAAAGACTTGGAAATAAATGAGGATGGCATCGATAAATTAATTAAATCATCTTATGAGCTTCTGGAATTGATCACTTATCTTACTACCGGTAAAGACGAAACTCGCGCATGGACTGTCCAAAAAGGCGCCCGAGCGCCCCAAGCCGCCGCCGCCATTCACACGGATTTTGAGAAAAAATTCATCCGCGCCGAAGTGATCAATTGGGAAAAATTGCTCGAAACCGGCTCTTGGAGCAAAGCAGCCGAACTCGGAATGCTCCGCACCGAAGGCAAAGAATATATCGTCCAAGACGGAGACGTGATTGAATTCAAAATATAAAATTCGGAGAAACTTGCAAAAATTAGCGCGGCGGCTTGCCAAAAATATTTCTTTGTGCTAACATAAACATATTAAATACGTTTAAATTCTAATTTCTGATTTTTAGCCAAAGGCGAGCCTTCGCCGATTTATGATTTCAAAATTTGAGAATTAAAAATTGATTTAAAATTAAAAATTTAGAATTAAAAATTACTCATTATGCACTATCAATTAACCTATATCATCCCTTCGGATGTCGCCGACCCAAAAACATTAGAAGGAATAATCGCCGATATCAATAAAAAAATTACCGATGCGGGCGGAATTATAAAAGCGCCTTTAGCCGGGCTGGAAGATCAAATGATAACGGACAAAAGCGCCGAAGAGCTAGAAAAAATCAAAAAATCTCAAAACGTAAGACTCTTTAAGCATAGATTGGGCTATCCAATAAAACATGTTTCTTACGGTTTTTATGTCGCGGCTGTTTATGAACTGCCTGAAAAAAATCAAGCGGCGGCAACCAAAAAAATAACAACGGAAATCAAGTTAAATAAAAAAATTACCAGATTTATAAATACTAAATATAATTTTGAAGTTTTTTCCGAACAATCCCGACAAAAAGAAAAAACAAAAAATATAAAAGTTCCTGAAAATCCTGAGAAGATAGAACGAAAAGAAGTGGAACCTCTTCAGAGCATCGTCGACGAAGCGATTCGGGCCAAAAAAGAAAAGAGAGAGAGATTGCTTGACGAAAAACCGGCCAAAGACAAAAAAACGGAAATCGAAGAATTGGACGAAAAACTGGAACAAATATTAAACGCGTAAATATATAATCACTAATCAATCTCGAATTTTATCTCAAATAATCGCTATGAAGTAAATAATAATTAGAGATAATTAGCGATGAAATTCGTGATTGATTAGTGAAATAATTATTTAATAATAATTACTATGAATCTTAATAAAGTATTTGTTTTAGGCAATCTAGCTAAAGATCCGGAAGTGCGAACGATTCCCAGCGGACAGCAAGTCGCAACTTTTTCTGTCGCTACCAACCGCATTTGGTATAATCAAGCCAAAGAAAAAAATCAAGAGGTGGAATTTCACAATATCGTGGCATGGGGACGGCTCGCGGAAATAGCCGGCCAATATCTTACTAAAGGAAAATTAGTGCTGATAGAAGGAAGAATTAAAACCCGCTCGTGGCAAGCGCAAGACGGAACCAAAAAATACCGCACTGAAATTATCGCGGAGGCCATGCAAATGGGGCCGAAAACTCAAGGGACATCTTTCGCCAAACCGGAATCAAAAGAAGAAACCCCCGTTGCCGAACAAAGCGCCGCGCCTGATAATTCAGGAGAAATAACAACCGAAGAAGTGCCGTTTTAATAAATTAGGTCTGCTGACACTAATTTCGCGGAATCTCGCTGAATTCACGCGGAAAGTCGCGGAAATATTGAAATTCCTTAACGATAAATTAATTAATCAAACGATAATATAAAAGAAAATAAAAAAAACTATGATCACGGAAGAAAAAAAAACATGCTATTTTTGCGCTAACGGAATCGAGGAAGTTGATTTTTTGAATCTTGCCCTTTTGAAAAAATTCATCAATCAGCGAGGAAAAATTATCAATCCCAAAAGAACGGGGACTTGCAGCAAGCACCAAAGAAAAATCGCCACCGCGATCAAAAGAGCGAGAACCGTAGCGCTACTCTCGCCATCCTACAAATAAAATACGCATATTAAATAACCCTCTTTTTATCAGGAGGGTTATTTTTTTGATATCTACTTCGCTAGCGCCAGTTTCGCTTTTATCTGTTTCTGGATCTCTGGCGCGATCTTCGGATTTTCCTCCAAATATTTTTTGCTCGCTTCCATTCCTTGCCCCATTTTTTGTCCGTCAAAGGAGAACCAAGTGCCAGCTTTCTGAACTACGCCATACTTAACTCCGGTAACGATCAAATCGGACAACCTTGAAATTCCTTGGTTGTAAATAATATCGAATTCCGCTATTTGAAAAGGAGGAGCGACTTTATTTTTCACGATTTTGGCGATCGTGTGATTTCCTATGACCCTGTCCCCTTCCTTGATCTGCTCTTTTCTCCTGACATCAATCCGGACTGAAGCGTAAAATTTCAAGGCATTGCCGCCGGTGGTCGTTTCCGGATTGCCAAACATTACTCCGATCTTCATTCTCAGCTGATTGATAAAAATAACCGTGGTGTTGGTTTTGGAAATCGTGCCGGTCAATTTTCTCAGAGCCTGGCTCATTAACCGCGCTTGAAGACCCATGTGAGAATCTCCCATCTCGCCTTCAATTTCCGCTTTTGGAGTCAAAGCGGCTACCGAATCAATTACAATAACATCCATGCTGTTTGAGCGAACCAAAGCATCAACAATCTCCAGCGCCTGCTCGCCATTATCGGGTTGGGAAATAAATAAATCATCCACTTTTACGCCAATCTTTCTCGCGTATTCCGGGTCAAGCGCGTGCTCGGCATCGATAAAAGCGGCCAAACCGCCGCGTTTTTGAGCTTCGGATACAATGTGAAGAGCCAGTGTGGTTTTTCCGCTTGATTCCGGTCCATAAATTTCAATAACCCTCCCCTTGGGCACTCCGCCAATTCCCAAAGCGATATCAAGAGAGATTGATCCGGTCGGAATCGCTTCCACGTTCATTTTTCTGGCCTCGCCTAATTTCATAATAGATCCTTCGCCAAATCTTTTTCTAATATCTTCCGCCGCTGTTTCAGCCAGCTTGTTTTTAGGATTTGCATCCGCTTTTGCTTTTTTTACTTCTTTTTCTTTTTCCTTTTCTTTTACCATAACCATATTTTTAAAATTAATTTATTATTTATTATAATTAGTTTCTGTTGAAATAGTCACAAATTTGTCATTGCGAGCCTTATAATCAAGGCGCGGCAATCTCTCATTATTAAACAAAATATGCTTTATTATAAAGTCTTATTTACATAACCGCGAGGGATTGCTTCGTATTGAGTACAATACTCGCAATGACAGAAAAAACACTATTTCAACAATAACTAATTATTCATTCTGATATATCAAATCCGCTTCCGAAGCTTTTTTATCCGCTACTTTTAAAATCACTGTCCTGGTAATTTCAGTTCTTTTTTTAAATCTATTAACTGCCGAAATTTTAATTATATTGGAACCTGGAGTCAGGCTGATCTCTTCCGCTATTTTGCCATCTTTTAGCCCTATCGCCTCTCCGTTAATATAAACGACCGAATCAGGATCGTTGATCGAACCTTCAACTAATACGGGCGTAAAATCCACAACGAGCTCGTCGCTGGGAGAATATATTAAAAGCTCCGGCCCTTTAAAAATCGCGCTAACCTGATAGCCAAAAAAAACTAAAAAAGAGATCAGAATAATGCCTAAAGCCAAAACAGTGATGGTGCGCGGAGTGATGATAAAAGTCGGAGAATGGTTTAAGTTAAAAGGAGGGTACTTGCTTTTATCAATATTTTGCCTGATACATTCTTCTTTTTTATAAAGCCTGAGAAAATCTTTCACGTCAACTCCGTAAAAATCCGCTATTTTTTTTAAAAAACCTTTCACGTAAATTTCCGCCGGCATTTTTTCAAGCCTTCCTTCCTCTAAATAAACTAAATATTTTTTGGTAATTTTGGTTTCATCGGCAAGAACATCCAAATCTATTTTATTGGCAGTTCTAATTTCTATTAATTTTTCGGAAAGCGTATCAGACCCTTCCACTTTTTTTGTCGTAAACCAATTCATAGAAAAATAATTTTTAATTTCGAATTCTGAATTTCGAATCAAACTCGAATTCATTAATTTTCAAACATTCAATCATTAAAATTTCACTCAAAATTCAAAATTGGAAATTCAAAATTTTATATTATTACACTGGACAATGATCAGTTTAATGTTTGATATCTAAATTTTGATTTTCTAAAGCTTCTTCATTTCCGCGTCTCTATCATTTCTAAATTCCGTATTCAATCCCTCGCTCGCCGCGCTTTCCGCGGCCAATATCGCCCTAGGCTTTGCGCCGTCAGAGGGTCCTATTATTCCCTGCTCTTCCAAAAGATCAAGCAGTCTTGCCGCTCTGGCATATCCCACGCGAAAACGCCTTTGCAAAAGAGACGCTGAAGCTTTTTTTGACCTAATCACCATTTCCTTTGCTTGTTCATACAGTTCATCGCCTCCGACATCGTTATTGCTCAGAGAAAACTCAATACTTGAAGCCGGGGCCTTGGCAATAACGGTTTCATCGAGCATTTGCGCGCCTTCTTTATTATTTTCCTTAAGCCATCGGACTACTTTTTTAACCTCCGACTCGGAAACAAAACAGCCTTGCAAGCGCTTTGGTTTAGCCGTACCCGTAGCCAAATAAAGCATATCGCCGCGGCCTAAAAGTTTTTCCGCGCCGCTATGATCTAAAATTGTCCTGGAATCGATCAAGCTCGCCACGCGAAAAGCAATTCGAGCCGTGATATTGGCTTTAATCAAACCTGTAATTACATTAACCGAAGGCCTTTGGGTGGAAATAACCAAGTGAATTCCAACCGCCCTGGACATTTGAGCCAAACGCACAACCGCCGCTTCCACTTCGCGAGGAAAAGTAGCCATCAGGTCAGCCAGCTCATCAATAACAACCACGATATAACTCATGGGCTCGCTATCTTCGGCCTTGGAATCTATCATTTTTTTGTTATAAGAATCAATGTCTCGGCTAGCAGCTTCCGCGAGCACAATGTATCGCCTTTCCATTTCCGCGACCACCCATTTCAAAACCCCGACTGCTTTTTCGTTTTCAACGATTACCGGCGTTAAAAGATGAGGAATATTATTATACAAAGTTAATTCCACTCTTTTCGGATCAATCAAAATAAGCTTCAAAGCCTCGGGAGAATTATTATAGATCAAGCTCATTATCAAATTATTAACAAAAATTGTTTTTCCGCTCCCGGTAGAGCCGGCTATCAATAAATGAGGAAGACCGCCAAGATCTACCCAATGCGGACTTCCCGAGACATCCAAACCCATTGCCACTTTTAGCGAGGCGAAGTATTCATTTTTATAAAAATTAGGGAATGTTTCCAAAAGATTCCTAAGCCGGACAATGGCGGCGGACACATTGGGAATTTCTATTCCAACCAAAGATTTTCCCGGAATAGGAGCTTCGATTCTGATCGAACTTGCGGCCAAGCTCAGCGCCAAATCATTCTGCAAAGCGGTAATCTTGCTAAGCTTTACTCCAACCGCCGGCTTTAAAGTATATTGGCTTACAGTCGGCCCGATAAATACTTTTCCCATTTCCACCTCAATTCCAAAATTTGATAATGTTTTTTCAATAATCGACGCATTGCCGCCGATATCGCCGCTATTGGCGCTGGTAAAATCACTTTCCAAAAGATTCAATGGAAATTTGCTCCACTGAGCCATTATTCGAGCTTTTTTCTTTGCCAGTTTTTCCGAATATTCATGGTTTTCCGCGCTGAAATTTTCTTCTTTGTTTTCTTTTTGATCATTCGGCCCGTCATTTTCTTTGTCTTCAAGCGATTTTATTTTAAAAGAGGGCTTCGCGCCATTTTTCTTGCCGTTTTCTTTTTGCATTGCGGCAATATTGTCTCCATAATGCTCTTCCTCTATCTTTGTTTTCTTGCTTTTTTTAATTTGAGAAATAAAACGATAATAGTTATAAAAAGCTTTAGTGTTGTAAATAATTTTGCTTAAAAAAGATTCAAGAGAAATATTAAAAATAAAAAGAGCGAAAATGGCAATCGCCATTATCAATATAACGCTCGCTACCGCCGGACCGGTAAAAGAGGTTAAAATAATGGAAAAAATCAAGCCAAGATAACCGCCGCCGCCTAAATTCGCGGCAATTGAACGAAAATCATGCGGGAAAAACACCAGATTTACCAAAGCCAAAAAACTCAAAAGCGCTGCGGTAAAAACTATAAGCATAACCGGAGAATAATTAAATCGCCGCATCTGGCTATTATTATCGGATGTTTTGGCTACAAGAGAAAGCCCTCCGAGAAAAAGAAAAACAGGAGCAAGAATAAATAAATGCCCGAAAAGCAATCTTGTCGCCCAATAAATTTTTGCGCTGAACGGATCGTTGACCCCGATTAACCCTAAAATACTGATCACGCCCAAAGCAAAAAAAATAATCGCCAAGATATTGTATTTAAGCCCTTTTGAAATATACTTTCGCTTGGAATAACTCTGATTATTCTTATTTTTTCTTTTATTTCTTGACATAGAATGAATTTTTTAGATAAAAACATCTATCGGGACCGTCTGGTGAACCTTTTAAAAACCCTACAAACTACCAACTACAACCTACCGACTATTAAAAACCCTACAAACTACCAACTACAACCTACCGACTATCTTATTATTATACTACTTTTAAAGAAAAAATCAAAGAAATTTGACAAATTTTATCGTAGAGGTAGAATACGGTTAGCACATTTTAATATGGAGGGATTTATGCAAGCAGAAGAAACAACGGAAAAAAAGGAAGAAGGGAAAATATCAAAAATTGAAAACGGAACAGTAATTGATCATATTTCTTCGGGATACGCGCTAAAAGTTCTTGAAATTCTGGGCATCCTGTCCAGCACTAGCGCAAAGGTAAGTTTTGTAATGAATATTTCAAGCCTAAAAGCGAAAAATGGGAAAAAAGACATAGTGAAATTCGAAGGCAGAGAGCTTACAAAGCGTGAAACTGACAAAATTACGGTAGTTTCTCCCGGCGCCACGATAAACATAATTAGAAATTATGAAATAGCTAAAAAATATCACGTAGAACTGCCGAACAAAATAATTGATATCATCAAATGCCCCAATCCCAATTGCGCCACGAACAACTTAAAAGAAATGGGGAGTATTAAAACGATATTTAAAGTAATGGGCAAAGCGCCAATTATTTTTGAGTGTCATTACTGCGGAGCCCAGATAGACAATGATATAATCAATCATGTAAAATGCTAACCCTTGCTTTTGGCGAGGGATTTTTTTATTCCAAATTAAAAATAAAAAAAATGAACAAAGAAACTTCACGCAAGTAAAAGTTATGTCAAATAAAAGTTAGTTTTTAAACCTATTGCGTTAATTCTGCCATGGCCTTGTTAACGCAATAGGTTTGAAATAATAAACTAAAAAGCGGCTAAGAAGTTTATCTTAAGCCGCTAAATTTTTTATTATCCCGTAAATCCTTTTAAATTTATAAATTCACGGAATTCCGTTTTTCTCCTTTCGTAGTCTGCCTCATTTTTGAATTCTACTATTGTTCCCGGGCCAAAACTAAGTTTGCAAAAGTAAGTAGTGGTTTGAAATCCAATAAAGTGCTTTTTCCCTCCTTTTTCCATGATTTCTCCTTTAAAAAATCGCCGCCTTTTTTTACCCCTGGTAAAAATAATGCATTCGATTTTTTCTCCGGCTTCAAAATCTTTTACTTGTTTTCTTATCATATTTTCCTCCATTTATTTTAATTCTATTTTTTAAAGTACAAAAAAACCTTTTCTAAAAACAAAAAGCCCCTTATCGCTAAAGGGTTAGAAAAGGTTTATATTATAACACAAATCAAACTAACCCCTTAACAACAAGAGGCCGCCGCGGGCACTTTAAGATTAATTGTACTGACGATTTCAGTTTTTGACATAAAATTTATTTACTGCATTAATAGATTAACATGGGATTTTAAAAGTGTCAATGACTTAGACATTCGCAAGCTATGATATGTATTAAAAAATATTATTGCTTTAATTTATTCAAATTTTCAACAAGCAAATAAACCGTGGTTGAAGGATTCTTTTTTAAATACGATTTTTCACACTCATGCATTTTTATCAAATACTTGGCATTTTTAATTGCCGTTTCTTCCAAATCTTTTATCAAAAAATGCATATTTTCTTTCTTTTTTTCATATTTTTCACTATATTTTTTTTGTAGAACATCACCTAACTTTTCTTTTATTAATTCTCTGCTAAGAGCCGAGGAAAGTAAATTGAAATGCAATAAAAACCACAGCTCAAAAGATTCATTTGAATATGCGACACCTATGTTGCTGGCTTTTGCTTTGTTTATAGCGCTGTCAAAATCTTTATCAAAACTGTCTTTATCAAAAACGACCCAGCATTCATCGCTATCCGCTGAGCCGTTTATTTCAATATTTTCTTTATCGATAAAATCTAAAGCATATTCTACAATGCTTAATGTATTATGTCCTGTGCCTTTAATCTCTATTTTAATATTTCTTCTTCTAATCTCTGCTTCAATTTCTAATTTTTTAGACTCAAAATAATTAACCTCTGTTTTTTCTCCCTCGGTAAAAATATAAATTATTTTATATTCATTTCGCGTATTATACTTTCTATTAAATCGTGAATTTTGATTTCTATTCATATTATTATATAGATTCAATAAAAGGCAAAGCGCCAAACCGTCCTTCAAGATATTTTTTAGAAAATTCCGTATCATTCCTTATGTCGTCGTTAATTTCAGACAAAGAAAACAAATTGCCTGAGCCATATTTATCTTTTTCTGTAAACCAAATTTGATCTTTAATAAAATCATTTTTATGTGAAATCAAACTAGTATCGTGAGTTGTGACTATCAGCTGAGCATTGTTAGGATTATTTTTTTCAAAAATATCAACAATAAATTTAGTTAAAAGCGGATGCAAACTATTATCAAATTCATCAATAAGCAAAACCTTACCATTTTCAATAGTATCAATTATGGGACCAAGCGCATCAAAAAACTTTTGTGTTCCTACTGACTCATCACCCATATTAAACCTTTCAAGTCCTATTTTATTATTTTTTGAGTCAAATTTGCTATGTGAAAAAAATACAATATCCATTGTTTCAAAACCATCTTTTTTATCAGGAAATACCGTTTGTTTTTCAATAGGTTTAGGAATTATTGTTTCTTTAACTTCTACGGTTTCAATAGAAAAATCAGCCTTTTGTAAAAAAGTTATTATTTTTTCTCTTGCCTCCATATTTTCTTTAACTAATTTTACAGTATATCCTCTATAAGCGCCATTTCCTCCCCCGCTAATAATATTGATATTTTCAAAACCATCCACTATCTTTATAGCAAGAGGATTATTCCATTGTGCGGCTGCTGATAAAAATAATACTTCTTTCCTTGTTTTGGTTTTTATATCTTCACTTTCTGTAAAATCATTAAACACCTTAATAGAATGTTCGTTTCTGATTAAATATTGTTTTTCTTTTCCATTAGATAAAATTTCAAATAAATTTTCTGCTACTATTTTTTCTTTGAGAATTGAGAGACTGTATTTAAAAATTTGTTCATCAATGGAAAAAATAACTTCAAAAAAAGAAGGTTGCCCGCTTTTATCTGACAATACAAATGGAATATATGGTAAGTCGGCATTTTCAGGGTTATTTGCTGAATAAATTATTCCGGTTTTTAAGATTATAAAAGCGCTTAACAACGTACTTTTGCCGGAAGCATTTGGTCCATATATTAAGGATGTTTTTAATAAATTTTCGCCATTACTATCAAAAGCATGTTCACCTTTTCTGGTAAGCATAGAAAAAGTCGCCTTATTTTTAAAGATTTTAAAATTTTCTACCGAAAACTCAATTAATGAAACTTTCATATTTTGCATATTATTTACTCAAACTATCTATATTATACATAAACTATAAAAAAAGTCAAGTATTTTGTAAAATCTCCGCACTTTTCTCTTTAGTCAAAAAATATTATGCATTACATGATCAAAAAAACCACCCCGCTATCTCGGGGCGATTTTAATTTCCATGAAAATCTTTTTTATTTTCCGAATCCTGTTCCGGCCGGTATCAGCTTGCCGATAATGACATTTTCTTTCAGGCCTTTCAATTCGTCCGACTTGCCGAACAAGGCGGCGGAAATAAGCACGCGGGCGGTTTCTTGGAATGAAGCGGCAGCCAGAAAGCTTTCAGTGGAAAGCGATACTTTGGTAATGCCAAGCAGCAATTCTTCGCCTTTGGCCGGCTTCTTGCCTTCTTTTTTGGCTATGGCATTTACTTTATTGTATTGAACCGCTTCCACTACGCTGCCTTCCGGCAATTCCGTATCTCCGGCATCGCTGATTATAATTCTCGAAAACATCTGCCTGACAATCAATTCGATATGCTTGTCATTGATGCCTTCTCCTTGAGCGGTGTAAATTTCCTGCACTTCGCCGATAATGTATTCCGCCACCGCCATCTTATCAACCAATTTAAAAAGTTCGTGGATATCAATGTGCCCTTCGGTCAATCTTTGTCCTTTTTTGACAGTCGCGCCTTTCTCGACAGAAATCGCGATATCGGAATCTACTTCGTATTCTTTTACTTCGGCCTCCGCTTTTCTTTTTTCATTAGTCACATTGACGCGGATAATTTTTTTATTGGTCAAAGCGATAACATCTATTACTTTCCCGTCCACCTCGGAAATCAAGGCTTTTCCTTTTGGAACGCGGGCCTCGAAAATTTCTTCCACGCGAGGCAAGCCCTGAGTAATATCCCGTCCGGCGACTCCTCCGCTATGGAAAGTTTTCATGGTCAGCTGAGTTCCGGGCTCGCCGATAGCTTGCGCGGTAACAATACCGATAGCTTCGCCTTTAACAATGGGCTTATTCCTGCCTAAATCATAGCCGTAGCATTTTTGGCAAATTCCCCGTTCGGCCTTGCAGTAAATAACCGTGCGAACTTTAACAGAATCGATTCCGGGAGTATTTTCAATCACCTTGGCAATATCTTTGGGAATAAATTCTCCCGACGGCGCTAAAACCTTCTTTGTTTTTGGATTAATAATATCTTCCGCGGCGACTCGGCCGTAAATCCTCGCCGCGAAACCTCTGCCCAGTTCATATTGATCAATTCTTGGAATCGTAATAAATCGCTTGCTTCCGCAATCAATTTCGTTAATAACCATATCTTGCGCGACATCGACCAAGCGCCTGGTCAAATAACCGGCGGTGGCGGTTCTAAGAGCAATGTCGGTCATGCCTTTTCTGGCTCCGTGAGTGGAAATGAAATATTCCAAAACATCAAAACCTTCCTTGAAACTATTTTTAATCGGCAGCTCGATCGTTTCTCCTGCCGGATTAACAACCAGCCCTTTCATTCCCATCATCTGCGCGACTACCGCCCAAGAACTTCTTGCTCCGGATTCAATCATCAAAAATACCGGACTATTTTGATCCAAAGTATTTAAAACAGCTTTAGTAACCTTATTCTTGGTATCGGTCCATGTTTCAATCACTTTGGTTCTCCGCTCTTCGCTGGTAAGGAGCCCCTCATTATATTGATGCTCGATAATTTCCGCCTGTTTTTTCGCTTCTTCTATCAAAGCGGCTTTTTCCGGCGGTATTTTCAAATCGCTCATCCCCCAGCTAAGCCCGGAGATCGTTACATATTCAAATCCCAATTTCTTAATCCTGTCGACCAAATCCACGGTTTCATCAGCGCCAGCTTTTTCCAGAGAATCAGCCACCAGCGCTTTCAAATTTTTCGCATCCATAACTTCATTCACAAACCGCAAAACTTTCGGCAACGCTTCATTAAAAATGATGCGCCCCACCGAAGTCTTGATATATTTGCCTTCATTAAGCTCTTCTTTTTTAATGACATTGATTTCAAAATCTTTGCGCAGTTTTATTTCCGCCTTAAGATCGATAATATTCAATTGATAACTCAAAATCGCTTCCTTGGCGTCATAGAAAATCTTGCCCTCGCCTTTGCCGCCGCGCACAATCTTGGTCATATAATAGCATCCTAAAATAATATCCTGATAAGGAATGACGATCGGATCTCCTGTTGCCGGCTTCAATAAATTCTTGCTTGAGAGCATTATCTCTCTGCCTTCTTTTTGCGCTTCTTCGCCCAGCGGCAAATGCACCGCCATCTGGTCTCCGTCGAAATCGGCATTGAAAGCCTTGCAAACCAAAGGATGGATTTGGATAGCTTTGCCTTCGATCAGCACCGGATAAAACGCCTGAATGCTCAAGCGATGAAGAGTCGGAGCGCGATTTAAAAGCACTACTTTGCCATTGATAATATTTTCCAAAATATCCCAAACTTCCACGGTTTCCTGCTCAATCAATCGAGCGGCGCTCCTGACATTATAGGCATAATTCCCTTCAATTAATTTTCGCATAACGAACGGCTTGAACAATTCCAAAGCCATATTTTTCGGCAATCCGCATTGATTCAATTTCAATTCCGGCCCGACCACGATCACGGAGCGTCCGGAATAATCCACGCGCTTGCCGAGCAAATTCTGCCTGAATCGGCCTTGCTTTCCTTTTAACATATCGGCCAAAGATCTTAATTGCCTTTTTTGCCCGGTAGAAGCGATAGTCACCTGTCCGCGCTTAATGCTATTGTCGATCAAAGCGTCAACCGCTTCCTGCAACATTCTTTTTTCGTTGCGGCAAATAACTTCCGGGGCTTTTAATTCAATCAAATGCTTTAGGCGATTATTGCGATTGATAACTCTTCGGTATAGATCATTCAAGTCAGAAGTGGCAAAACGCCCGCCGTCCAGCTGAACCATCGGCCTGAGATCCGGCGGAATCACGGGCAAAACCGTGAAGCACATCCACTCGGGTTTTACTCCGGCCTTAATCATTCCTTGCGCCAATCTTAAGCGCTTGGTAATTTTTTTCCTTATAACATCATTCGTGACGCTTTTCAATTCTTGAGTCAAGGCATCTTTAAGTTTTTTTAAATCGGTGCGGACAAGCATTTCTCTCACCGTTTCCGCTCCTGTCCCGGCCTTAAATACGGAACCGAATTTCAGCGATAAATTCCGATATTCAATTTCAGAAATTACTTTCATCGGAACAATGCTTTTCATTTCCGCCTTTGCCAAATCTCTGGAAGCTTTTAGCTCGGCAATGCCATCCTTTGTTTTCTGCTCTTTGCTTCTTGTTTTAAATTCCCGATCTATTTCTTTGAAGGCCTCTTCCTTGTTTTTTTCATTTACTTCGGTAATGACATAAGCCGCGAAATAAATAATTTTTTCCAGATCCTGCACGGAAATATCCAAAGTCAAGCCAATGCTGGAAGGCACGCCTCGGACAAACCAAATATGAGTAATAGGCACCGCCAGTTTGATATGGCCCATCCGTTCGCGCCTGACCGAGGAGCGGGTTACTTCCACTCCGCATTTGTCGCAAATGATTCCTTTGTACCTGATTCGCTTATATTTTCCGCAATAGCATTCCCAATCCTTGGTCGGGCCGAAAATACGCTCGGAAAAAAGCCCGTCCGGCTCCGGCCGCTGAGTCCGATAATTGATTGTTTCCGGCTTTACAACTTCGCCGCGCGACCAAGCTAAAATGTTTTCCGGGCTGGCTAAGGTTAATTTTACTGATTTGAAGGTTGATGTTTTGTACATACTTTTTTATTTATTAGCGGCTAAAATTATAATTAATTGGTTTTTATTTTTAAATCATCAAAATTATATTCTTTTATAATTCCTGCATTAATTCCACCCGTTCCATAAATTTTTAAAATACCTTCTGAAACTGATAAGCTAGAATAATCTTTTCCAGTATCGGGCAAAGTAATAATTCTTTCATATGAATTTAAATTTGTAAAATATTTAAATTCTTTGTTTATATTTGATGGGTAGCTAATAAACAATCCTGAAATATCATATACTGATAAAAATTGTTCACTAAAGTTTCCCTTATAGCCAGATAAGGATATTAATTTATCATCTGGTAAAAACACGATATCAAAAATATTTGAGGTACCAAGGACATTAAGTTGAATATTCTCATTGTGTTCTAACGAATAGATTCTTAGTGCGGAGTCGAGTCCACCAGAAATATCTTGAAAAACAACATATTTACCTGAAGGAGAAACTATGTTTAATAAAAATTGATAACATTTTGTTTCTGGAGAAAATTCAGAATATTCTGTGTTTAAAAAGATATCGCCTTTTGTTGTATTAATCTTTATTTTACAACCCTCAACAGTTGCCTCCGAAGAAATAATTTTATCGGTTGTTGGTTGTGATGTTAATTTCGGAGCTACCACCGTCACAGGTTTAACAACTCTCGGCGTTTCACGATATTTAATCACCGCTATTGTTGAAGCAATGACAACAACCGCCGCGATAATCGCCATTCCGGCGAATGTCGAGATTTGAACTGCGCCTTTTTGAGAATTGATTTTTGACATAATTTAAATTAGTTAATTAGTTTTTATTGAAATGGTTAAAATTTTCTGTCATTCCGATTTATCAGCAGATAAAGAGGAATCCCTTAAACCCTATTCATCGGTTAAAACTTTATATAAATCGCTCCAAGTCGGATTATCTATTTTAATTAAATTTTGTTTCTTTTCTCTCCTCCATTTCTTGATTTCTTTTTCTCTGTTCATCGCCGAATAAACATCACTACATTGTTCATAATAAATTAATTTATGGCAAGCGTATTTTTGAGTAAAACCTTTTATTTTTCCTTCTTTGTGTTCAGCTACCCTTCTCAATAAATCGTTAGTAAAACCGGTATAGAGTGTTCCGCTTAAACTCGCCATTATATAAACATAAAAACTATATTCTTTTTTCATGTTTTTTAATTAAACACCACGAAGGGATTTCTCGCCCCGAGTACGGGACTCGAAATGACAGAAAACATTAATTTAGTATAACCTTTTTGCAAATATGTTTTCATCGCTCTGTCAAAAGCCAACTCAGGATTTTCAGTTTCTTCTATCCTTTCATATCCTACTTTTGCCAGCCACAATTTAAACGGCTCGGCATTGGGAGACGAAATTGATTGAATAAGACGAAATATCGTTTCAGTATCCGCCGTATCAATAATGCGCATTTTGCCATCCGGAGCAATCATTTTCAACCCGTTACATTTTGTAACGGTTTCGTTTGAACCCTCGTCAATAAGTCTTTTTTTCAATACGCGCCAATATACTTGCGGATTATCGCTATTTGTAAGTGCGGCGATTATATCTACAATCGCAAAATACCACAACTCTTTTTCATCATCCCAATGGCGGCGAATTTGTTTTTCCCCGAAAATCGCTATGGCTTTATTTTTCAATTGATTTTCCATAAAATTAAAAATATCTTGGTCTCAATCCGCTCATCCGACACAAGGCTGATTTTAGTTTATTAAATATAATAGTGAAATTGTAATTTTTATTTTATATAAAATTCCTCGCTATGCTTATTATCAATAATAAATTGATATTTACCCGACTCGAAATTATTCGGAACATCAAAATCATAATAACCTTTTATTGGTGAAACCGTATTGGTGTTTTCTTCCCATACTAAATTCAATGAAACTACGGGTAATTTGTATAATTTTATGCTCACAAAATCGTTTTTACAACCAAACGACTCCCATGTAATTTTATAACTTTTATTTTTTTCCCATTTAATATCTTTTACGGGAGAAATAATATTTATTTCTTTATTATCCGCACATTCCGAAAAATTTAAAGATTTTGACAATAAGTCATACTCCTGAATCGCTTTATATACTTTCAGTTGTTTATTTTTATCTTTCATGGCGTCAATGATTATTTCGTCAAAACCAATATCTTGATTTATATGAAGGGCCATTTCTTTTTCTGCCCAATCTAGAAGCTCTCCGGAAAATAAAGAAAAGTTCGTCAAAATAATTTTATTATTTTTGAGGAAAATAGTTTTATAATAATAACGAGCGGCGCTTACATCAGAACCCATATATCCAATTATTCTTATACCTTGCACATTAATTTGAGAGTTGTAAATAAGATCTACATAAAATCTGCTATCATTTCCCCACATGCGGCCGGGTTTAAATAAAGTAAAATCAGATTTAATTTCTTCCTCTAGAGTTTTATCTAATTTTTCCGCCTTACTCACTTTTTCTAATATTTGAAATTGTTTTTGTAATAACTCGGGATTGTATATGTATGGCTCGTATGGTCTGCCACCAGTAATACTGCACTCAAAGCCTCGTTTTTTAAGATCGTCCCATATTTTCATATTATCATATACAAATGATTTATCGTAGCTCACCGTTTCAGTTTTGTATGGTTGGCAATTAAAAGAAGTAAGGGATGGAGAGCATTCAAAATATGAATCTCCGCATTCAAAAAATGGTTTGGGTTTAATATAAATAAATTCCGAATCAACCTTTGGTGTTACCGTAATAAAACCTTCAAAATTATCACTATTTTGTTTTGATATAGTAATTTCATCGTGTATTCGTTCTCCCGTTCTTCTTATTTTAGGAATTGACCATTCCGAAGGATATTTAAATTCTATATCCAATTCTTTACTTGAATATGTTTGCCAATCTGCAGTTTCATCCGAATTTGGTGTCGGCGTAACGCTCGGCGTTAATTCTGGAGTTATCACAACAACTGGAGCGACAACATTTGATATTTCGCGATATTTAATTACCGCAATTGTTGACGCCACGACAACAACCGCCGCGATAATTGCCATTCCAGCGAAGGCCGAGATTTGAACTGCGCCTTTTTGGAAACTATTTTTTGACATAAAATAAATTGTTTAGTTGATTATTATAAACTGCAAATATAATACTTTGTCATTTCGACCGTAGGGAGAAATCTGCCATTTTACTTGTTTAAGGAATTCCTCGCTTCGCTCGGAATGACAAAAAAGAGCATTTCGTAATTTAAGATTTTTTATTTATGATTATTTACCTTAAAAATCCGATTTTGTTGGGAATTTTTTTATCTTGATCTTTTTTATCTTCCGAAAAACTTTTAAGCGTTTCAAAAATCGCTTTAAAATATTTATTATATTTTTTCTCCAGCTCCTCTATTTTTATCCTTAAATCTTTATTGCCGGCAATCATTTCTCTCAACTTAATGAATGTTTTGATAATTTGGATATTTACTTGTATAGCCTTTTTGCTGTTTAAAACACTGGAAAGCATAGCTACTCCCGGTTCAGTAAAAACCAAAGGCACCTTTCGTCTTCCGCCCCAACTTGATATCACAGTTTGTGATGTCAAGACTTGTGACTGCCAAATTTCAGTCTCTTTTTTATTTAACTGAAACATAAATTCTTCCGGGAAACGCTCAATATTTCTTTTAACCGCTTGATTAAGCGCTCTTGTTTCCACTCCATAAAGCTCTGCCAAGTCTCTATCAAACATAACTTTCTTGCCTCTGATAAAAAATATTTTAGTTTCAATCCGCTCGTCCGGCACAAGGCTGATTTTAATTTCCTTAAGCATAATTATTGATAAATCACACGAATAATAATTTTTCTCTAAAAATTCCTCTTATCATGTTCCTCTTCCCCTTCCAGCTCAATATTCAATCCCAAAGCTTTAAGCTCATTTACCAGCACGAAGAAAGAAGCCGGAATATATGGGCTTTTTATCGGCTCTCCCTTGATTATCGATTCATAAGACTTAGATCTTCCGGCAACATCATCGGACTTGATCGTCAAAACTTCCTGAAGCGAATGCGCGGCGCCATAACCTTCCAGCGCCCAAACTTCCATTTCTCCGAATCTCTGTCCGCCGAATTGAGCCTTGCCTCCGAGCGGCTGCTGGGTAATCAGCGAGTACGGCCCGATCGAGCGGGTATGAATCTTGTCTTCCACCAAATGATGAAGTTTCAGCATATAAATAATTCCTACGGTTGATCTTTCGTTGAATTTTTCCCCTGTCCGGCCATCATAAAGCTGAACCTTGCCGTCTTGGGGCAATCCCGCTTTTACAAGCTCCACTTTAATTTCTTCCTCCGAAATGCCGTTCAACGCCGGGCAAGCCACCTTGTAGCCCAATTTTACCGCCGCCCATCCCAAGTGTGTTTCCAAAATCTGGCCGATGTTCATACGGCTTGCAACGCCGAGAGGATTTAAAATTATATCAACCGGAGTTCCATCCGCCAAATGCGGCATTTCTTCCTCCGGCAAGATTTTTGAAATTACTCCTTTGTTTCCGTGGCGGCCGGCTAATTTATCGCCAATCGATATTTTTCGAAGCTGCGCGATGCTTACTTGAATCATTTTTATCACTCCGGCTGAAAGCTTATCGCCCTGCTCTCTGGAAAATATCTTAATACCGACTACTTTTCCGCGCTCGCCGTGCTGAAGATAAAGCGAAGTATCTTTCACATCGCGCGCTTTCTCGCCGAAAATCGATCTCAATAATCGCTCTTCCGCAGTCAATTCGCTCTCGCCTTTGGGCGTAATTTTCCCCACCAAAATATCGCCGGATTTTACTTCGGCGCCGATTCGAATAATTCCTTCCTCGTCCAAATCTTTTAATTTTTCCTCGCCGACATTGGGAATATCCCGGGTTATAATTTCCGGACCCAGTTTGGTATCGCGAACTTCAATAGAAAAATCTTCGATGTGAATGGAGCTGAAAACATCTCTTTTCACCAATTTCTGCGAAAGAATAATCGCATCTTCATAGTTCGCTCCGCCCCAGCTCATAAAAGAAACCAATAAATTTTGTCCGAGAGCGATTTCCCCGTCTTCGGTCCCCGCTCCGTCAGCCAGAAGTCCGCCCGCCGGCACAATTTGATTTTTTTCCACCCGCACTGTTTGATTAATGCTGGTGGCGGCATTAGACCTGACAAATTTTTTAAATCGATAGCTTTTCTTGGTTTTATTTTTTATGCTTTCCACGACCGCGTGGTTCGCGTCTACTTCGATAACTTTTCCTTCTTCGGCAGACAGCGTAACATAGCCGGAATCGGTTGCTACTTTGGCTTCAACTCCGGTTCCAATAACAGGCGCTTCCGGCCTGATACAAGCCACTGCCTGGCGCTGCATATTCGAACCCATCAAAGCCCTCTGCGCATCATTGTGTTCAAGAAAAGGAATAAGAGCGGTGGCAATACTGATAGCTTGATGATGAGCGATATCCATATAATCAACTTTGCTCGCTTCAATAATTCCCGGATTTTGTTTTATGCGGGCCTCCACTTTTTCCTCGATAAATCTTCCTTCTTTATCCAACAGCACTCCTGCATGAGCGATATTTACCAAATCTTCGGCAACCGCATCCAGATGAACGACTTGATTTGTTACTTTGCCGTTTACCACTTTTTTATAAGGTGTTTCGATGAAACCATAATTATTAACTATGGCATAGCTGGCCAAATGCCCAACCAAGCCGATGTTCGGACCTTCCGGAGTTTCGATCGGACAAATTCTCCCGTAATGAGAAGAGTGCACATCGCGAACTTCGAAACCGGCTCTCTCTCTCGTCAAACCGCCGGGTCCCATAGCCGAAAGCCGCCTCTTGTGTTCAAGCTCGGCCAAAGGATTAACCTGATCCATAAACTGGGAAAGCTGGGAAGAAGCAAAAAATTCCTTGATTACCGCGACCAGCGGCCGACTGTTTACCAAATGCACCGGAGAAACCAAGGAAGAATCAACCGTGCTCATGCGATCTTTGATATTTCGCTCCATTCGGGTCAGCCCCAAGCGAAAACGTTCTTGAATCAATTCTCCAACGCCCCTTACTCTTCTGTTTCCCAAATGATCGATATCATCCGCGAGAGCGTTCGCGTTATTGCTTAATGCGATAATTTCTCTGACTGTTTTTATTAAATCGCTAACTAAAAAAACTCTATGTTCCGGATCATCGGCGAGATTGATGCCTAATCGCTGATTGGCCTTGTATCGCCCGACTACGCCCAAGTCATAATGCGCAAAATTGAAAAACATATTTTCCACCAATTGCCGCGCGTTCTCGATTGTCGCCAAATCTCCAGGCCTGATTCTCCGATAAACTTCGATAAAACCATCCTCGCTGCTTTTAGTGGTATCGTGCTTGAGAGTTTCTTCGATAAACTTAATATTTCCCGTATCGATATCTTTGAATAAATTCAAAATTTTCTCGTTGGTGCTGTAGCCGAACGCGCGGATCAAAGAAGTCGCGGCGATTTTTCTTTTGCGATCAATGCGGACATAGATAGATCCGCTTGAATCTGTGTCAATTTCAAGCCATGCTCCGCGATTGGGAATAACTTTCGCGCCAAAAAATCTTCGCTCGGCTTTTTCCGCGGAAAGATGGAAAAATATCCCCGGAGACTTGATCAGCTGGCTGACGACTACTCTTTCTACGCCATTTATGACAAAATTGCCCCTGTCGGTCATTAAAGGAAATTCTCCAAAATAGCACTCCTGCTCTTTTACTCCATGAGTTTTTTTATTGGTTAATCTCGCTTTAACCCGCAAAGGGGCTTCATAAGATACGTTTTTTTCAATCGAGGTTTTTTCGTCGTATTTGGCTTCGTCCAGATAATAATCGACAAACTCCAGCTCCAATTCCTTGTTGTAGCTTTTGACCGAACCGACTTCTTTAAACAATTCGCCTAGTCCTTTTTCGATAAACCAGCGATAGGAGTTATGTTGAATTTCTATTAAATTATGCAAGGGCGTTTCTTTCGCTTTTTTGAAAAAATTCCGCGGCTTAGCTGAAACGGTTGCGAGAACTTCTCCTTTGGTCTTCTTTGAAACGATCATAAAAATTGCTCAGTTTCATTTTCACTTAAATTTAAAAAGTAAATTTCAGACTCTTTAAAATTCGTGAATTATCCCAATTTCAAAACAAAAAAGAATTCTCCGCTTTTTTCTGAAAACAAAAAAACAGCGAAGATGAGTTTCAAAATATGCTTGGGGCTAAGGTGAAACTTGTTTAATAAAAAGTATTATAAAAAAATGCTATTTTCCCGCCAAAAATTAAAATAGACCAAAAAAACACTGCGGTCTTTTGGTAACCTTAATTAATTTATTTAATTTGTTTTGCTCATAGCGTATTAATTTTTCCCGCGCATCCAGTTAAAAACGCTAACAACCGAATTTCCTATTAAATTGCTGACGAAACTGCTTGATTCGGAGATAAAATAACCCCGAATTTTCTCTTGTTTTTTAAGTTTAACATATCCTAGATTTTTGTCAAGACCCTTAATGATTTTGTCCGACAGATCTTTTTGATAAGAATCTTTGACCGTATTCAAAATTTCCCTGCCTCTTTGAGCGGAGACTTCCAAAGTTTTCATATCTTTATCGAGTTTTACCAAAAGTTTTAACATAAATAAAAATAATTTACTGCCAATTAATCGCCTTACAATGACTATTCATTATCAATTTCTTTATCCAGCATATATTCTTTTTGCTCTTTTAGGGAATATTTTATCGTATCAGTTATTTCATCGTCGTAAAATTCATGATAAAATATTATTGAATCGGTCTCTAAATCATATCGACAAGACGCTCCGGCAGTCCTAAGCGCACTAAGCGCATCATACACGACTTCAAAGCTCGGAACAGCATAAATGCTTCCCAGCGAATCACTTCCCATACCACCCCAAGAGCAAACATAAAAATATTTTTCATCAGGCGTAAAACCAACATTCGCTTCATCTGGAAATGCCATAAACGACAAAATATCGTTTTTATTCTTTGTGTCATAGATATAACTTAAAGATCCTTCGTGCACACCTGCCCAATACATAAGATAATTACCACTTGGTGAAAAACTTGGACTGTGGAAACGAACAGGCCCCCAATCATCATAATCATCATTTAAATCACCATATTCCATACGCCCCTTATTAATAATTGTTTCTTTTCCCTCTTCAGATAAAACTGCATAATTATAATTTGCATCTTCTTTTACATAAGCTGACATACTACCAAATATAGCCGGTTCGGGAAGAATACTAAATGATGCAAGAATTAAGGGAATCGCGCAATATTCATCTTCGTATAAGTCTTGTGCCTCGAAATCTGAACTATAAGAACCTATAAAAAAATTATTCTCTGTTTCGAAATAAACATCAGATGTAATGGCTCCCGCTTGTGCCCCCGAATTACCTCCTGTTCCCGTATAAACAAGCGCAAAAGGAATCTCTCTTGAAGGAATAATCATTTTTTGAACAGAATACCTAATTATATAATCTTCGTATTCGGAATTTTTTTCAGCGGCAAGAGCGTTAAGATATTTTTTTAAACCAGAAAAATCAGAGGGTTTATTTTTTACAGTTAAAATTAACTCTACATGGTCTGAGGAAATCTTAACAGAAGAAATGTCTTCTGGATTTTCTAATGTACTAACGGTCTCGAAATCCCAACTGCATGGGTACTGTAGTCCAAAACCATATTCTTTATTTTTATAGGTCTTCCAGTCACTAAAATCAACCGCCGGGCACGGGGTAATCCGCGTCGGTTTTGCAATTGGTGTTACTTCCGGAGTTGATACTATTGTCGGTGTTTCTATTGCGACAATCGGCGTTTCATTTAGAATTTCTGAGGCTTTTTTATTACCCGCCAAATACCCCGCCACGCACATTACAATCACGAATGAAATTGGTGCGGTTGCGGATAAAATTAATTGTGCTGTAGCTAAATTTGGCGATTTAGGTTTTTGTTCCGGTGTCATAAAATTTTATTTCACTATGATAATTCATATTACCATAGTGATGAGTTAAAAATTATAAAAATAAAGTTAAAATAATTTTCAATTTGTCTGTCAGTAAATTCTTGTTTTTTGAACATACTTATAAAATTTTAATTACCTTACCGCTAAAAATATTCGCTATGAATTCGTCTTTATCTTTTTTTCTTTTGGCAAAATCCTTTTCGGTCAAATCAACAACATTTATTTCACGCTTAATTTTTTCTTGTATCGGCAATAACGCTTTTGTCGCTTCCATAACAGCATGATCGCCGATTATCAAAACATCAATATCGCTTTCCGCCTCAAAGTCTCCGTTAGCATATGAACCGAAAATATAAGCTTCCTTTATTCCTTTTATTTTTTTTAAACCATTGGCGATCAAATATCCCAAACCATATTTTAATTCAAAAGCCTTTTTTATTTCTTTCAATAGTGGATACTTTTTATTAATAAAATAATATCTTTGCTCTCCTAAAAATTCAGAATTTAAAATTCCTTCCTTTTCCAATTCTTGCAATTTACGGCTTAAATTTCCCGGGTCGGCTTCCAATATGCGAGCCAATTCATTGATATAATTTTTCTTGCTCGGGTTTATAAAAAAATATCTTAATATTTTAGCGGCAATCTCTGATTTTAAATTAAACATATTATTATAGTTATTGTTAATATTTACAATAACTATTGTAGCATTATACAATGGTTTAATCAAGAACAAAAAAACCGTTAATGTAAAACTTCGATAGTTTTCATATCTTTGTCGATTTTTACCAAAAGTTTTAACATAAATTTATTTAAAATTATTTTTGATTTTATATTCTTCAACTTCTAAATTTGACTTAAATAGAAAATCCGCGTCCAATACATTGCCTTTTATTACATCTGGTAACCAGTAATACGCATCAGACCACATTAAATCAAACGGAATTTCACTAAAGTTAAACCATTGTGGTAATATTTCGTCGGATTCTTTTATTTCACCAGACCAGTCATTAGATACAAAAACACAAACCTGTTGATTCCATTTTTCGGGTTTGTCGGCGTATGGAAAATAAAAGTTCAAGGTTGCTATTCTGACGAAATTATTCGGTGTCACATTAATTTCTTCGATTGTTTCTCGGATAATCGCATTTTCAAGTGTTTCCAATTCTTCCACTTTTCCGCCTGCGCCAGCGAGCCATTTACCTTCTCCAAAACCCCGTTTCTTTTTAGCTAATAAAATTTTGCCGTTCTTAATTAAGAGACATAAGGTTCGTTGTTTAAGCGACAATATTAATGATTGTTTGTATTGTTGAATAGTCATATACGAAAAAACTAATTATAAAATTATAATTCCTTTAAAAATTTTGCTAAGAAGAAAAAAGGCGTAAAAATAATTTCTCCATCGGCAATTTTTATTCGCTTGGCCAAATTAATATTGACGACAATCGCTTTCTTGCAATGATATTGATTGATAAAACTTTTAATGCCGGAGGGAATAGAGTCTTTTTCCGCCTTAAATTTTTGAAACTTAACTTCTATCGGATAAATAATATTGTTTTTCTGAAAAATAAAATCCACTTCGCTTTGCATCTTGGTGCGCCAAAATTTCAAATCCCAAAGGAGCAAGTTTAATTTTGAAATTTCATTGGCGGTAAAATTTTCCAGCAAAATCCCGTTATCTTCCCTTTTTGCCAAATTATTAAAATTATTTATCGCCAAATTTCTCAGCCCCGTATCTTCAAAATATACTTTCGGCATTTTGGTGATTTCTTTAAGCTTATTGGAGAAAAACGGATTTACATTCCGTATAACAAAAGTTTCATTCAGTAAAAACAAATATTTTTCTATTTCTCCTCTGGAAAATCCGGTTTGAACGGCGATTTTATTAATATTCAGCAATCTTCCGTTATTAACCGCCAAAATTTCTATCAATTTATTGTAAGAAAAAAGATTGTCCGATTTTATAATTCCTTTAATATCTTTTTTGATATAGGATTCGTAAACTTCCTTGAGCCGAATAATTTTTTCCTCGTAAGTATTCTGAAGCGCTACGCGCGGATAACCGCCGAATATTAAAAACTCTTCCAATAGTTTTAAAAAAATATCCGTTTCCGTTTCGCCTAAATTTATTTCCGGTGTCCAATTTTTTATATAATTCAAGTATTTTTCTTCTCTTTTGAACTCCAAAAATTCTTCAAAACTCAAAGGATGAATTTTATAAACTATTTTTCTTCCTGTTAAAGTTTCTTTTAAAGATTTATAAATTTCCGCGCTTGACGATCCTGAAGCAAAAATTTTTAAATTCGGGTAATGATCGGATAAATTTTTCATTATTGCCGTAGCGCTTGGCGAGTGCTGAAATTCGTCAATAAAAACAACTGCCCGATTTTTAAGATCTATGCCGCTTATTTTTAGAAAACTTAAAAAATTTGCCAATGTGCTGAAACTTTCCAAATTTTCCGCCAGATCCAAATCCAAAAAAATAGTTTTTTCATTTCTTTTTTTAACTTCTTCTTCAAGCATTCGCAATAAAACCGTCTTGCCGACCTGCCTTGAACCGGTTAAAACCACTATTTCTTTACTATTTAACTCACTAATTAATTTTGGATAAATTTGTCGAGAATAATACATATTTTCTTTTTTTATAATTTTATACTTACTATTTTATCATACTTATATAAAAAAGTAAATACTTTATTGCTATATTTATCAAAAACGCCTTTTAAAGCTATAGAACCATACATTTTGTATTACCATAAGTATCTTTAGTTGCGCTCAAAATTTCCTTGCCTCTTTGGGCGGAAACTTCCAATGTTTTCATATCTTTGCCGAGTTTTACTAATAATTTTAGCATAAATAAAAATAACTTACTTGGCAATTAAAATTAATCTTGCCGCCGCCAACCCCGATGGTTTGGGTTTTTGTTCCGGAAACATAAATTTTGCTTCACTATGATAATTCATATTATCATAGTGAATAGTTTAATAATTATAAAATTGGTTTTTAAAAAACTTAATTTGCTTTGCCTATTTTGTTATTTCCCAAAAAAATGCTAAAATACATTCAATATCTTAATTTTACTCTAAATCACTAAATGCTTCAACTCAAATATATGGATTTCTATTTTATCATCCCCCTTTTCGCGGTTATTAGCGCGCAGATTATAAAAGTCGCCCTAATGAGCTTAAAAACCGGCGCTTTTAACCCCTCTTACTTTTTAAAGCATGGCCGCATGCCTTCGGCGCATACCGCGCTGGTCACTTCTCTGGCAACAGTCGCATATTATTACGAAGGCTTTGGTTCTATGGCTTTTGCCATCAGCGTCACACTGGCTTTTGTTGTAATAGATGACGCGGTACGTTTCCGCTTTTATTTGGGACAACAGGCAAAAACCGTCAATCGCTTAATTAAAGATGTTCTTCCTCCGGAAAAAGCGGCCAAATATCATCGCCTTCACGAAACATTGGGACATTACCCCAAAGAAGCCTTGGCCGGAGCGATCTATGGAGTGGGAGTATCATTTTTACTTTTAAAAATTTTATAAAATCCTGCTTTACGAAAAAGTTTTCAGCTACGCTATGTGCAAAAAATCTAAAAATATGCAATAATTTTAAATTCACACCATAAATTATCCCGATAATAAAATATGATCATTGAACAGGTGAAAGAAAATATGCCACAAGAGAAAATGGAAAATTTTAAATTCCCTCCTGAGAATAATGCGGGTGATTTAAACGAGCAAGAAATAGAACAAGCGAAGCTTTATATCGCGAAAAGAAAAAACAACGAATCTGTGGAAAACAGGCCTTTTGTCGCAGAAGATATTAGACAGCTATCTTCAAAATATTTAAGCGGCGAAAAAAGAATTAAAGATTTTGGTGATTTTCTTGCTGTAAAAACTGATCCAAAAAATAAATATAGCAGAAGAAATTTTCTAAAAATAGCCGGAGCCGCCATTGGTGTAGCCACTGGTATCATGACCTATAAATATCTTAAAGAAAATTTTGATGCTTTATGGGCAGAATTTCAGGAAACAACGGAAAATAATTATGAAACTGTTTACTCAAAGGAAATGACTAACCTTTATAAAGAACTTGAAAAATTTCCAGAAGAAAAAATAGATTATGAAAAAGTAAATAAAAATCTAAATGGTATTAATATAGAATTTAAACATGCTGAATTTATAAAAAATAGCGACAAAAAAGAGGTCGATGAAATGATTGATAGTATGATTGCAAGTAAAAATGATATTATATTATTCGGAGAATACCATGGTGTTGACAGTAATGCCGTTGATGCTGTGCAAGTGCTCGAAAAATTGATGAAAAAAACTGATAAAAAAATTTCTAAAATTGGTTTGGAATTTTTGGATTTTAAAGATCCTGTAAGCGTTGACTTAATAGAAAAATTTAATAATAAACAAATTTCTTCCGAAGATTTTTATTCTCAAGGTTATTTTCAAAGCGACATAAGACCGCTTTTGGAATTTGCGCAGAAAAATAATATACCCGTAGAAGGGCTTGAAAATAAAAATAATCTTAGTGACGATTTGAGTTTAGAAGAAAAGGCTGCAAAAAGGGCCGTTGATATGAATCTCAAGGCAGGATCTATGGCGCAAGAAAAGGATAGTAATGACATTTTAATTATTTTTTCAGGCGTGGCTCATTCTTCCAAAAGCGGCTATGGAGAAAAAAAAGGGAGAAATTATCTACCTCCGGTACAAACAGTTGAATATACTACGCAAGGAACAGCCGACGAAGCAGTGGAAAAGAATTATCTTTTCAAAGAATCTCTTGAAAAGCAGAAATTTAAACCTGCTGTTATAAAGCTAGAAAATATGAATCATCAAGCGCGAGCCAACAATAATCTTTTTGGATATACATATAATTTTCTTAAAGATGAAGATGCGCAAAAATTTAGCGAACAATGGAAGCAAGAGTGGCAAAATTATAAAATCGATAGAAAAAAACCATTTTCAATAAATTCAAATGATGAAAAAAATTCTTTCTTGCTTGTTAATCCTTCTGAAATTCCAAATACGCCTCCGGCTCTTAATGTATTTGAGGAAATAAGAAAAAAATTTAATCCCTTATATAAAATGATTCGCAAAAAAGACTATGTAAGCTATTCGCCTCCGCCTAACAAATATGAGATGAGTTTGCTTGCCCAAACAGGAGCCAGTCTGTCGGCAAAACTAGCAGACATAAACCTGAAAAGTGGAAATCCTGAAAAAATGTATTTGCCGGAACAAATAAAATAAATATCACCCTGAAAAGCGATATTTATTTTATTTGAAAATCTTTTTTATTTTTTCTTCCCCAAATTCTTCAGCGCCAGCCGGACTTTTTCAGCAGGATCGACTATATCATCAGGAACTTTTTCCAGCGCCCCAAAAGCATGCGCGCGGCTGTAGCCCAAACTCATCAGGGCTTCCAAAGCATCTGACAGGCCTTCCGTTTCGCGCGTCACTTCGCCAAAAATTTTCATTTTGGAAGATAGTTCCAAAATCACTCTTTCGGCGGTTTTTTTGCCCACGCCGGAAACTTTTGTCAAAAGAGAAATATCACTCTTGGCAATAGCGGACTTAATCGAATCAACCGTGGCCATATTCAAAATTCCCATTGCCGATTTCGGCCCGATGCCGGTAACCGAAAAAAGCATCTCAAACATCTGCTGATCTTGGCGAGCCGCAAACCCATAAAGCCGCGCGTCGTCTTCGCGGACATAATGATAAGTGAAAAATTCCGCCATATCGCCCGCGTTCAAACCAGCCACATCCCGCTCAATCGTAAAAATTTTATAACCAATATCGCTGGTCACCACTATCACAAAACCCTCTTCCTTTACTTTAATTGTGCCTTTTATATAAGAAATCATAAAAAAAATTAAAATGTAAATATCAAAAATCAAAATGACAGATTAAAATTATAAAATATTACTAATAATTTTTAATTTCGAATTCTGAATTTCGAATCAAACTCGAATTCTTTAATTTTTAAACATTAAATCATTCAAAATTCACTCAAAATTCAAAATTGGAAATTGGAAATTCAAAATTTTAAGATTTTGCGTTGTCATTTTCCATTTTGATTTTTCAATTTTACATTACCTATATTCTACCTCCCCTTGACCAATTCCGCAACTTATGGTACATTTTCTCTATCGTTTAAATCATATTAGCATTTTAGCATTTAACATATAAACATATAAACATCCGCCAATAATTCTAAATCTTAATACTATTTCTTGAGCGATTTAATATATTTCGGAAACGGTAATAAATAAATTAGACAGATCAAGGATTAAGGCGGTGTTAAAATGTTAAAATGTTAAAATGTTAAAATGAATTCATGCCAATCATTAAATCAGCAAAAAAAGCTTTAAGACAAAATATCGCGCGGCGAGCCAGAAACGCAAAAGTAAAAAATAAAGTCAGGGCTTTAATAAAAAACCTTACCAAGCTTGTTGCCGCTAAGAACGCGGAAGAAATCAAAAAAACTTTGATTTTAGCTGTTAAAGCTATCGACAAAGCCGCCAAGAATCATATTATCCCCAAAAACACCGCCTCAAGAAAAAAATCATTTTTAGCCAAACTCGCGAATTCCGGCTTAGAACAACCTACCAAAAAGGACTAGGATAAATTTCCAATTTCAATGATCAGTAATTCTAGGGCCGCCTCGGCATTGAGGCGCCCTTTTTTAATCAGAAAATCAAACTTAAAAAATCTCTTATGCACTTTTTTCAAATATTCATAGCTAAACCCGTTCGCTTGCGCGATTGTTTTACTAACCACATATGGATTAAGCTTGGTTTCTTCCGCTATTACTCCCGTATTAGCGGTCTTTTTCCGCGCCATCGCGTCTTTGACTTTCAAGAGATTTCGAAATTGATAAACAAACATCGTAAATAAATAAATCGGCGCTTCGCCTTTTTCCAGATGCCCGGCCAAAAGTTTTAAGGCCGTTTTTTTATCGCGCCTTGCCAAAGCATCAATGGTCGAAAAAATATTGCCGGGCAAGTCGCTTTTTACCAGCTCTTCGACATCTTGTTCGTTGATTTCCGCGCCGCCTTCCTTTTTCTTCTCCCCGCTAAAATCCATTTTCAGCAAAACCAGTTTTTCAATTTCCGCGTTCAGCCGCCAAAGATCGCCGCCGACAAAAAGCGCCAGCTTGCTCGCGGCATCGCGCGTTATTTTATTTTTTTCCTTCCCGACCTTGGCAATAATCCATTTATCGATCTCAAGCGGCGCCATCGGCGCGAAATTAAATAAATTTCCTTTTTTTACAAGCGCGCTCCATTCTTTTCCGCCGGCAGCGCCTTTTTTCCCGATCTCTTTTCCCTCAAAAAATACAAAATCCACTTCCCGCTTTTTCTTATCCATATCAATGACATAATCCGATACTTCTTCCTTTGTCTTGATATCGCCCTCGCTGAACAAATTTTTCATCACCATCATTCTCGCCGCTGAAAAAAAACCCAGCGACTGACTTGCGGCTTTAATTTTGTTCGCATTTATATTTTCCGCGTCAAAAATTTCCAGATTCATCCGGCCCTTATCCTTTTTTTCAAATTCGGCGATCAGCTCGTTTAATTTTTCGCGGCTGCGGAAGCTATCCGCGCCGTGGATTAGATAGATCATAAAAATGATTATTTTATTCAAACAATTTACCCTTAACTTTTGCCTCCGTTACTTTCGCCAACTGGCAGATATCATCAGATATCATCAATCGATGCTCCGTTTTTCCGCAATCCGTAAAAATGATTTTCTCCTAATAAAATAATTGCCAATATTCAATATTTTTCTGTTCATAATTTTTACCTTTTAATTGTTAATATCCTTGAGCCGTAAGCAGGCACAGTTATTTTAAAATTATCAGAATCGCTGACAGTAAAAATTTCTCCATTCATTTCATCTTTCAGCCGCGTTCCATTTGGAAACGGAATATCCAAAATGCTTTCGACTTGTTTTCCGTTGAAATTAATTACAACGATGACAGTTTCGTTTTCATAAGTCCTTGAATAAGCGTAAACATTATCCCCGCCTTTCCAGACATTTTTGATGTCGCCGTATTTTAGAGCGTTGTTGGAATTGCGGATGGAAAATACCTTTTTATAAAACTGCCGTATATCTGAATTGGTGTCATAGTTAGATAAATCAAAAACCTGTTTTTTTACGCTTCCTGTTTCCTGCCCCGCAAATATCATTGGCACTCCCGGAATTGTGGATATCATAGCCAGCAAAGCCTTA
>JAHILZ010000062.1 GCA_018896765.1 Patescibacteria group bacterium
TCAATAGTTTTCAAATTTTGCGTCACATCCTCGCCGATTTTTCCATCGCCCCGAGTAGCTCCTGTTGTAAAAATCCCGTTCTTATAAGTCAGCGCCACATGAAGGCCGTCAATTTTTAATTCCGCCGTGTAATCCGGGATTATATTTTCACCCGCCCCCCCATCGCGCAAAAAACGCCTTACCCGCGCGTCAAACTCTCTTATCTCATCCGGAGTAAAACCGTCATTGAAAGACCATTGCGGCACACTATGGGAAATTTTTTTAAATTTATCCAGAGGCGCGCCGCCAATTCTCTGAGTAGGAGAATCGGAAGTGATAAATTCAGGATATTTTTGTTCCAACTCATAAAGCTCGTGTTTCAACGAATCCAGAGCCGCATCGGAAATTTCCACCTTGTCCAAGACATGATACAAATAGCGATGATGATCAATTTCTTTTTTTAATTTTTCTATGCGGGTTTTAATTTCTTGCTTGGTCATGGTTTAAAATCACTAATCAAATCTCAAATTTTATCACTAATACTCACGAAAAATAATAATAGAATACTATTTAATTTTACCTTTAAGTATTCTTTTATAAAATAACCCATTTCTGCCAAAACTTGCTAAAATACCAAGGTTTAAATTTGTTGACTGCAAGTATCCTAAAACTTGTTTAATATCTCGGGCATAAAATTTTGGCGCAGCTTTTATTTCAAGAATAATTTTATCTTCAATCAAAAAATCTAAAAAATATTTCCCTATGTTTTCATTTTCAATCTTAATACCTATACAAATCTGTTCTCTAAATCTAAAATTCTTTTTCTTTAACTTTAAATTTATTGCCCGCTGATAATATTTTTCTTGATAACCTCCGCCCAATTCTTTATAAACTTCATAAAGCACTCCCACTATCTCATAACTTAATTCTTTATAAACTAAATCCGCCATAAATTCGAGATTATTCGCGATAAAATTTGCGATTGATTCGTGATTACTAGAATGTTAATTCTATGCTTCTTCTGGTAGATTTATATTCACCGATTGACTTAATCGAAGTAATAGAATCCGGATCGCAATCTGTCACTTCAGTAATTTCTATGCAATATGGATTTGCCGAGCTTAAAACAGTTTCCGTACATGCCCAACCATCCTCCCAAACGCATGCCGGACTCGGACAATTCCCGGCGCAACGATTTACCTGCGGCTCTCTGCCTAATTTAATTTTTTCATACATCGCTTTCTCCATTCCGCTTTCCGCCGCGTAATAAGCCGCTATTGACTCGCCGCTATCCAAAGACGATCTTATTTCGGTCGAAACAATAAACGAAGACCCTAAAGCAATCGCCAAAACCGCCGCCAATACCGCCATTACTAAAAAAATAGACGCGGCGCCTTTTTGACTTGATAAATTATAAATTTTTATAGACATGGTATTCCTTTAAATTATATCGCATCTTTTTTGCCCTTACAATCTTTACGCAGTGCAAAGTTCAAAATGCAAAATTTAAAGTTGCAGTTAAAAGTTTAAAGTTTTTGAAATATTATAACTTTTAGCTTTGAATTCGACTTTTAACTTTTCACTTTGAACTTTGAACTTGAGTACGGGATTGCTCCGTCGCTTCGGACTTCTCGCCCTGTTAGATAGTAATATATTTCACTTGTACATATTTGATATAAATTATCTAACAGGGCGAGCAATGACAAAATGAGTTTCATTATTATTTCAACAAAATTTAATAAGTTCTCGGAGAAACGCTAGTTTGCACATCTATTTCCCCGCCAACTCCGTTTTTAGCTTCCGCAGTCATAAAAATAGTAATAAGAGGAGCGGAACCAGCGGTCAAATTCCAATTATTTATTTTAAAATTAAGCCCGGTGATTGAAATTTCATTGGACGAAACAGTCTGTTCCGCCACAGCGCCTTCTTTTCTTAAAATCTTTTCATTCGCGCTGTCAAATTTATATAATACCGTATTGCCAAAACCGTTTTCGAAAGAAATTCTAGAAAAATTGCCATTCTTAACTGTCAAAAAAGTTCCATCATCGTTCTCATCGCCATCATTAAATGTCAAAGTTGGATCCGTATTATTCACCCGCGCCATTCTTAATTCTTTTGTCATAAATTCCATAATATAACGCATATTATTGGCCACATTTTGCTTGGCGATTATCGCTTTTTGCGCTTTCATCGCATTAATAAAAATTCCTGTAGCCGCGATCATTACCAATGAAAAAATCGAAACAGCCACCACCAGCTCCACCAAGCTGATGCCTTTTTCGTTTTGAATTTTTCTAAATATTTTTATCATTGTTTCTCTTATTTTATACTACGCTAAAAAACGCTAATATGTTACTTTTGTTAAAATGTTAAAATGTTAAAATGTTAAAATGCTTTCCTATTTCCAATTATATAAAGTTTCCTCGACTGTTAAATATTTATTTTGTCCGCCTTCGGACCATTTTATTTGAACTTTTACAATAATATGATTAGTGGAACCATCACTGTCAAGTGTAATCAAGCGGTAAAAATTTGTTGTAATTTTACCAGCACTGTCATATCCGGTTTGCGTTCCCGTATCTTCAGAATAACATAGCGTGCCTGCTCCCGGATTCGCAGTTTTTTCATAAATATAAACTCTGCATCCTTCACCGCAGTCATTAAAAGTTTGGGGTCCGGATGGAATTTTATCATGATTATCTGAACCGGCGCAAAAAAATTGTATTGTATTATTCGAATTATTTATTCCTTTAATTCCATCATTCCAGCTATTTCCCGTCGTCAGCCAATTCGTATCCCTCACATTTCTCACCAATTCAATTCCTTCCGCCGCCAAATTAGCCGCAATGATTCTGTCTTCGCCGCCGGAAATTATACTCAAATTTTTTGTTATCACGGTCAACCCGCCGATCAAGCCGATAGA
>JAHILZ010000063.1 GCA_018896765.1 Patescibacteria group bacterium
GTGCAATTTTAAGTATATTTTTTGGTATAATTGAAATAATTTTTGGTATAATATTTATAGTACCTTCGAAATTTATTGTGATTTTGCCCGGCATGTTGCTAATCTTTGCCGGCATTTATTATTTCTGGAAAAAAGTTTAAATTTTTAATTTTTTAACGCATATTTTTTATGATCGGCGACCTGATTTCAATTTTATTTTTGGTTATAATTTGGGTGAAGATTTTGAAAATCAAAAAAACTGATTTTTCAAGATTTTTGCTGGAAATAACGGTTTATTTTATTGCTTTTATCGTTACTCTTTTGGGCTATAAGTTGTTTTTTGGAATCAACAGGTTTTTCTTTCCGGAAGAATTATATCCCAGCATTGTTGGAGTTTTTGCCAGCACTCTCGTTCTTATTTATATTTTATTCAAGTTTGCGATTTTGTTGATCAATAAAAAAAGACCGGCATGGGAGATTGAAAATAAAATTTATGCTATCCCTGTAAAAGCGCTTGATTTTATTAATCCCACGGATCAGGATTTTCAAAAGTTTTTTATGATTTTTGTTGTGGTTAATTTTATTATTATTGGCGCTCTTTTGAGCGGACTGCCGGATGCTTTTTCTTTCAAAAAGAAATTATATGTTGATAGGAGTTTTGAGAACGAGCTTTTGGCTAAAGAAAATAAATTAATTAATACGATATCGGGAAATGAAAATTTTAAATACAATATGGCAAAATCTTTGGAGTTTGTTAGGTTGACGAACCCCCATTATCATCAGCAGATAGTTGAAAATACCGACCATTTAGCAATTTCTGATACAAGCATGAGCATGGCTTTGGCTAGCGCTAATCCCAATAATTTTACTATTACTTTTGATACAAAGTATGGAATCAGAAAATACGAGACAATAACTGAATATCTTGCTTTGAGCACAATTTTGGTGCATGAATCTCAGCATTTGAAAGATTTTAGGATGATCAAAAGTGATGATGGATTTAATACTTTGATCGGTTATCTTGGAGGAGAACTGTATTTTAAAATTATTTGCAACCCCGTAACTAATTATGAAAATTTCAGACAGATCATGCGCGCGACATCGATGAGTTTTGACGAATGGTGCGCGCAAATAGAAGAGACTAAATTTTTTCGGATGTATAATATTGATTATGAAAACAATAAAGAAGTAGGGGAAATATTCAGCAAATAAGAAAGTAGGAATTGTTTTTTTGCCACGTTTTTAAGAGGCAGACAACTTCCTTGCCAAAAAAGAAGAAAAAATGTAGAATACTGTTAGCTTTTAATCAACTAAATTCACCCAGTTAAATAGACTGAGCGCAGTCTAAAATCTAAAAAGATTTTATTTGACAGGGTAAAAAAATATGGGAATTGAAATAGTATTGCCGATTTTAATTTTATTAGCGCTTTTTGCCATAATGGGGATTCGGGTGATTAACCAGTATGAAAGAGGCGTGATATTATTTTTAGGCAAGTATTATGCGACTTATCAGCCGGGACTAAACTGGATTTTTCCGGGCATTATGGTAATGTATATAGTCGATCTTCGCATTACCACGGTGGATATTCCCCAGCAGGAAGTTATCACCAAAGATAATGTGCCGGTAGGCATTAACGCGGTTGTCTATTTTCAAGTGGAAAAAGCCGAGGATGCGATTTTAAAAATCAAGGATTATACCTACGCGATTGCGCAATACGCTCAGGCGGCTTTGCGCGATGTTATTGGAGGGGTGGAATTGGATACTTTGCTTACCGAACGGGATAAGATCGCCGATGAAATAAAAAAAATCGTTGACGAGGCTACTATAGCGTGGGGGGTTAATGTCACCGATATAAAAATTCAGGATATCGAATTGCCGGCTGATATGAAACGAGTAATGGCCAAGCAGGCCGAAGCTGAGCGTGAACGACGGGCCGTGATTATCCGGGCGTCGGGAGAATTAAGCGCTTCGGAGGATTTGAAAGCTGCGGCGAGAAATCTTAGCTCGGAGCCGGGCGGTATGAGCTTGAGAACACTTAAAACTATCGAATCGATAAACCCCGACCCGTCAAAAACTGTGATCTTTGCGCTTCCCGTGGAATTCATGGAAGGGTTCAAAAGTTTGTCGGAATTTTTAAGGAAGAAATAGCGTAAACAGTATAACGCAAAAGGACAGTCCTTTTAAATAAGGACTGTCCTTTAAAATTGTGTAAAGCGATGATGAAGGATAAGTCATTTTATTTCCTGTAAAAAATCATTTGCCAATTTTGCGGTATCCGCCGTGCTTTGATAAAATTCTTTCCAGACCACCACGATATCGGCGTCGTTGAAAATCGCGCGCTGAACCTCGCGGATAGTATCTCCGCCAGCAATAGAGATCATTAAATTATAAGCGCCTTTGACGCGGCGTATCTCGTGGAGAGGGATCATTTTTTCTTTATTGAATTTTTCCTCATCGACTCCTCGGTGGAGTATTACAACATCGGGGAGTTTTTTTAATTTGCGCAAAGTGGCAACAGGGTACTCAACATTCATCATATCTATCATTGAATCGATATTGAACGCGGAGCAAGAAGCGATGAAGGAATCAATTGTTTCGATCGGCGCAATTCCCAGAGCGATGGCGGCACTCGCGCCATTTTTTGCGGCAATTTCCACTTCTTTATCGCCCCGATCCATTGTTTTCATATCAGCCACAATATACGCCGCCGCCAGTTTTAATGAATTTTCATTCTTCGATTTTTCGGCTATAATTTCTCTTGATTTTGCCGGATTATTGTTTAACATTGAAATATTAAGAAACGCTCTGTCTATCCAGCCGAGAATAGGATAATTTTTTTGTAAATTTTTAAAAATTTGCGGCGCTATTTTTTCGCTTGGCAGATAGGGGAAAAATTTTTGATTGGCCCAGCCTTTGATTTGGCGAATTGCATAACCTCCGTAGGCTTTAATTAAAGGAGTCCCGGCTTCAATTAGAATACGGTCGCTTGGCGGCAGTTGAAATATAATATTCTTAGCTTCTTCAAGCGTGCTGTTTAAGGCAATCTGCAGATATTTTTTGCGATGATTTAAAAGCATAAAATCATTTTAGCATGTTAACATTTTAGCATTTTAACAAATGTTGTAAGGGGGCTATAAAATCTGAATTTCTGATGTTAGTATGCTAATATGTTAGAGGTTATTGGCAAAATGAATTTGAGCAGGCATAACTTGCTAAAATTCAATGAAAAAATTTGATAAAATTGTAAAATTTGATAAAATTAATAATAGTTGCATTCATAACGATAACAAAACTTATTATGAAAAAAAATTAACCA
>JAHILZ010000097.1 GCA_018896765.1 Patescibacteria group bacterium
GACCTGTACCGGCTGACCACCGCGGATAATCCGGTGCAGGAAGATGAAGGCTTCACCTATGACATGGTGGGGAACCGGCTGACCGCAGCCAACACCACCGGAGATTGGGCGTACAATGGCAACAATGAACTCCTGTCATCGTCAGCCTTGACCGGCCAGCCCGATCCCGCGGTATTCGAGTATGATGCCAACGGCAACACCATCAAGAAGACCGTGGGAAGCGTGGTCACCAGCTATGTTTACAACCTGGAGGACCGGCTCACCCAGGTATGGAACGGAGAAGTTTCCACCGGATCTTTGACAGCAGAATATTACTACGATCCTTTCGGCAGAAGGTTATGGAAAGAAGTGGCCGGGGTTCGGACCTGCTTCCATTACGCGGACGAAGGCCTGACGGCGGAGATGGATTCTGCGGGAACCATCACCAAGACCTACGGCTACAAGCCCGGCTCCACCTGGACCACGGACCCGCTGTTCATGAAGGTCGGGGCTGAGTATTATTTCTACCACACCGATCACCTGGGAACCCCCCAGAAGATGACCGGTACCAACGGAGCCGTGGTTTGGAGCGCAAAATACAGCTCATTCGGCGAAGCCAATGTGGAAATCGGGACGCTTGAGAATAACTTGCGCTTTCCGGGCCAATACTATGATGGGGAATCCGGGCTGCATTATAACCGCCATCGCTACTACGAAGCATCAACAGGAAGATACCTTGCAAATGATACTATTGGATTGGCTGGAGGGATAAACCTTTTTGCTTATGTCCTAAATGATCCTGTGAACTTTGTTGATCCTCATGGGTTATTTGTTGGTGCAATAGGTGCGAAAGTTATTGGAAGAATTATTGGAAAAACCGCCCAGGAAATAGCTGTTGTGGGGAAGATGGCAGATGGCATAGTAGCACTTGTTCTTGAAACCACTGGTGTTGCACCTAATATTGGCGGGTTAATTGGTTATGTTGCAGACGGCCTTCAGATACAGGGTGGGGTTCAGCTAATTACCCTTGGTGGTGCGATTGCAGCTCAAGGAATTGTTGCACCTGCAATACCTATAGCGATAGCTGGCGGTGGAGGAGTATTAATAGGGTTAGGATTTAACAACCTTTATGAAAGGATAAGTGGTCAATCCTTAGGAGAGGATATTTATGATTGGGAACAATCAATTAGGGAATGGTCACGTAATCGATATATAGATGATCAGTGCAAATAGGTTAAAAGAATAATGAAAATAAAATTTACAGATTTAATCCTATCCATATTTTGCTTTTTAATAATTGCTTGTTTGTTGTTGCTAAAACATATTTGTCCTGAGAATAAAATTGTTATTAGTTATCTAAGTGGCTGGTCTCAATTCTTCATTGTTATTGGCTTTCTCGTGTTGCTATGTTTAATTGATAGGCTTCTGAAAAAAAGAAGAGAGAGTGAGAAGACGAAGAAGGGAAATATTGAAAAGTAAAGAATGAAATAGGGATGTCTATGCTTTTCTCATTAAAGCATTGAATTAAATAAAAGGGTCAGATCTGCCGTTGACTCTTGCTATTGATTGGCCTAAACAAATCTTGTAAACACAGCAATAAAGGCGATTTAAAGAGAAGTACATTTTTTCTTTAACCGCCTTTTCTTTATAAAGCTGCAATCTTTGAAGATCTCAGCCAAATATTTTATCAACAGTCAGATAAATGTTGCCGGTCTGGGATGCATGCCGTCGTTTTCTGTAAAGCATTTCATGAAGGCTGATCCTATCGTCCAGAATGGCATTGAGATCCGCTCCGTCCATCAGGATCATGGCTCGTAAACCTTCTGATTTTGTGGCCGTGCTTTCGAAAGAAAACCCGTTGATGGATATGAACAGCCCCAACGTATTTATTAAAATATATTGGGGTCAAATATATTGGGGTCAAACCTTGTGTGCGGCCGGGCAAGGCCGCGTAATCCAGCGGGTGGGAAGCCCGTCCCGGAAGGCAGGCCAGCCACCGGGAAATATATTGGGGTCAAACCTTGTATAGTGATTAAGCTTGACAACATTTCATAAAAGATCTAAAAACGAGACATGGCACGACAATGGAGAATAGAATATCCCGGAGCACTTTATCATGTCATGTCCCGTGGCAATGCCGGGCAGGATATTTTTGAATCCGATGATGACCGTCGTTTGTTTCTGGATCTGATCGGAGATTTGTCTGAACGGTTTAATATCGAGGGCTATGCCTACGTGCTCATGGGCAACCATTATCATCTTCTTTTGAAAACGGTTCATGCCAACCTGTCCAAAGCCATGCAATGGCTTGGCACCACTTATACCCGCAAATATAACCTGAGCCATTATACCAATGGCCATCTTTTTCAAGGGCGTTTTAAAAGCATCATCGTAGAGAATGACGCCTATCTTCTGCGTCTCTCCTGCTACATCCATCGCAACCCGCTTCGAGCAGGTATTGTTGAACGGTTGGCGGATTATCAATGGAGCAGTTATCCCTTTTATGCCTATAAGAAAAAATCACCAGGCTGGTTAAAAACCGAAACTATTTTGAACCAACTCTCCGGCGTGGATCGTCAAAAGGCCTATCGGAATAAGGTTCAGCATTACTCCGATGAAAACAGCAGTATCTGGGAAGATGTAAAATACGGTTTGATCTTCGGGGGGCAGGAATTTATCAAGACCCTTAAAGCACGTTATCTGGATAAGGAAACAAAACAGGAACTACCCCAGTACAACCTTTTGTTCCGGGATTTTAATCCGGATTTGATGCTTAAACAAGCTGCGAAAATGTTGAAGTTTGATCTGGAGGCAGCTCGTATCGCCAGAAGAATTGGTCCCGATGAAATTGAAAATCGAGATCTTTTACTCTACCTGTTATGGAAAACCGGCCGGTTATCCAATGGTGAAATTGGTGCGCTTTTTGGCATGACCTATTCAGCAGTAAGTCGTTGCGTGAAATTATTCAATGCCAGGATCTCTGTTGATCAAAAGATTAAAAGTAAATACCAGCTTATCAAATCACAAAGTCGAGTAGACCGGCTTCTTCAGTGAAGATAATGCTTCCACGACTAGTCTTTTAATGACGCCTTGCCGCACGCGGCTACTACGTGCCTGCCGTTTATGCCTTGTCTTTACCGTTGTCACCGGCCCCTCTCAGAACCGTGCTTGCGCTATTTACGCACACGGCTCCTCACATGGTCAATTCACAAAGAAGCCTTACTTGGCCTTCTTTGCTATACGACGCAATTTAGTTCCCACCGGTTCCCCGCTTCTGTGAACGGCCGGTGTTGCCTCACGCCGCGCTACCATGTGTAGCCTCCTTCCCTCCAGCAGCATTACCCGCCTTCATTGGTACTACGAAGCTATCCGATTCCCTGGGCCTCATTTGCCTTCCTCCCTCTTCAGTTGTCAGGCATACTCTCGATTGCTCGAAAGAGGCACAGGGCCTCCCGGGTTGCCGTGTAATCCTGATGTCAAACATGCCATGGTCTCTGACCCCGGGGAAGCGGACATCAACTTGCCTTTAGCGCTGATGTCCGTGTTGACTTCCACGCCTTGAAAAGTGTCGTCCTTCCCGTCGCGTCAATTTCGGGGCTCAATCCCTTCAGCCTTTCGGTTTACGGTCTGTCTGCTCGCTGTCCTACGCTTAAAGCACTATGTTACCATAGGGCCTCCAAGGACTCGCTACCCGGTGGCTGGCAAGCCTTCCGGGGCGGGCGTCTCACCCGCTGGACTACTACGACCTTGCCCGGCCGCACTCAAGGTTTGACCCCTCAAGCGCTTTACCGCCTCAACCGACGCGGTTCCGGCAAAGACCGTGGCGTTCACTTATGATGCAACCGGTAATCTCACCGGATATGATGACGGAACCACCTCGGGAACCTACGGGTATGATGCGCTGTCCCAAAAAATATCCGAATCCGTGAACTACGGTCCGTTCACCAAAACAAACGCATATACCTATCTCAAGAACGGGTTGAAGCAGACCTTCACCGGCCCGGATGGCATTTATTACGGGTATCTGTACGACCAGAACAATCAGCTCACCGGGGCCCAGGTGCCGAACCTGGGCTTTATCACCATCAACGACTATACCTGGAACCGGCCCGCATCCATGACCCTTCCCGGAGGAACCACAAGGGAGTTTGAGTATGATCCCTTGATGCGGATCAAGAATAGTACCTCCAAAGATCCGGGCCAGAATGTGATGTTGAATTATGCCTACGATTATGACAAAATGGACAACATCAAGGCCAAGACCACGGAGCACGGA
>JAHILZ010000064.1 GCA_018896765.1 Patescibacteria group bacterium
GTTGCAAGACAAATTTAACAGGGTAAAGCTAAAAGTTTAAAGTTACTGAATCTTTACAAACTTTTAATTTTAAATTCGACTTTTAACTTTTCACTTTGAACTTTTAACTTAAGAATGAGATTGCCGCGTCCCGAGTACAGGACTCGCAATGACAGAATAGGCTATTTTATAATTTAAATTAATTTAAAAAAATGATTTATGCTTTTATTCTAGGAAGAATTTTTACTTTATCCGTGGCGGAACTTTTGAGCGTTTTTGAGCGCGAAAATATTGATTATAAAATTCTAGCGTCGAGCGCAGAGATTTTGATAGTGGAAATGGCCAAACCGATTAAAAACGAACAAGCTTTTTTAGATAATCTTGGCGGTATAGTTAAAATTATAGAAGTTTTTGGCGAAGAAAACAAGGATTCCTCGCTCGCGAATGTTTTAACCGCCGACAAGCTTATTAATCGCTACCCGAATATTAAGCGGGAAATAGAAAATATTCCCTCCCCGAAATTTTATTGGGGGCTTAGCGTATATTTTATTTGTAACGCAGATTTGCATAAAAAACAAAAAATTGCCAAAAAAATTCAAAGTTATATGTTTGGAGCAAAAGAAATATTGCGCGAACGGTTGATAAAGTGCCGCGTCGTTACTCCCCCGCCCAACAAATTCGCGCTTGACGCTCCTAATGTTGAAAAAAATAATTTGATCAAAAAAGGCGGCGAAATCGTGGTGATAGTGGACAAGGAAAAAATTTATTGGGGAAAAACACGGGCTATTCAAAATTTTAGATTTTATGGACTGAGAGATTTTGGACGGCCGGCGCGCAGCATGAAAATCGGCATGATGCCTCCAAAACTCGCGCAGATAATGATAAATCTGGCTCAATCGCCTAAGGGGAGGGAAATTCTGGATCCGTTTTGCGGCACGGCCGTAGTGCTTCAGGAAGCAATGCTGATGGGCCATAGCGTAATCGGCGCGGATAGCGACAATTCGACAATTGCGCTAGCAAAAGAAAATTTAGAATGGCTGGCGGAGACGGTAAAAAGGAAGAATCCTCTTAGCGCCATAAGCGAAGAAATGTTTAGATTGTTTCAGGCGGACGCCATGCAAATTGCCAAAATGATTCCATCAAATTCAATTTCAGCTATTGTGACCGAAGGAACATTAGGCCCGAGATATAGCCGCGCATTTCCCAGCGGCAAACAAATTATTGATAATTTTAAAAACCTCGAGAAACTTTATCTTGGCGCTTTCGCTCAATTTAAAGAAATCCTAAAAAAAGACGGACGAATTGTAATTAGTTTTCCCGTTTATGTTTTTAAAGGCGCCAGGCAAGAATTCGTTCCTTTTCTTGACAAGATAGCGCAGCTTGGTTATAATATAAAAAGTCCGATTAAAGCCGATAGGATTAAAGATATTCCATTATTTACACTATCAAAGAATGGAACAATCGTTTATTCAAGGCCGGATCAGATTGTCGGACGAGAAATAGTCGTTTTTATTAAAAAGTAATTTCTAATTTTTAAATTAATCTTTAATTTATACATTACTTTTAATTGGTCTAATTAAACTTTTAAAATTCCAATTTACAAATCACAAATTCCAAACAAGCTCCAAATTACAATTTTCAAAATTTGGGATTTATTTGGGATTTGGTGCTTGGGATTTGGAATTTATAATCATATTTATTGCAATTTAATTCTCTAATAAGTTTGCATAACAAGATTAGACTGATCAAAGTAATTCAAGTATTAATACTATGGCACATAAAAAAGCGGGCGGTTCGTCTTCGCTGGGACGAGATTCACGGCCAAAATTTTTAGGCGTTAAATTATATGACGGCGAGGCAGTCAAAACAGGCAACATTATTGTCCGCCAAAGAGGCAGCCATTTTAAAGCCGGGAAAAATGTTATGATGGGAAAAGACGACACTTTGTTTTCGGTTGGCGATGGCATAGTCAAATTCGGGATCAAGAAAGTCAAAAAATTCAACGGAGAATTGAAAAAAATCAAGGTTGTAAGCGTAGAGAGCCATGCGGAAAATAAGAAGTAGATTTTGCAAAGTTCCCGATTCCAATATAATTCAAAAGAGGCGAAGCGCCTCTTTTTTTGCCGCTAAGTTTTGTACCATAGCAGGGCGATATTCGGAACGTTTGGATTATCCCAATTATCCAAGTACTAAATTTATACTGCAACTAAACAATATTCGGAAATTGAATTTCCGATATAATTCACTATGATAATTCATATTATCATAGCGCGAAGCGCGAGAAATAAAAATCGCATTCCCCACTTTGATAAAATTATCGTAAAATTATTGCAGATTAAGTTTTTTAAGACGCGAACGTATAGCGCCGACTTTTCTTTTAAAAAACGCGGCGATCTCTCTTAAATTTTTGCCGGCTTTGAATTCCGCCTCAAGCGATAAATCATCATTTTCCGTCCACTTTTCGTAAGCATTCCGTTGTGTTTTTCTTATATCCTCTGCCGAATATGATTTTACCGGCTTCGCGGGATTCATTTTTTTTATGAACGCTTTATGCGCATTTTCCAGCTCAAAAGATGAAAGAATTTTTATGGCTTGTTCTTCCCCGCGCGACAGATTAGCGAATTGCCGATCGATTTCTATTACCTCCGGATGCACTTTTAGCGCCATTTCATTCCAACCCATAAGGCGCAAACCCGCAAGCGAACGAACACGGGAAAGCGCGACATATCCCATACCGGGCTCAAATGATTTTGAAAGGTCAACCTCGGCGGCATCCAAACTCATTCCCTGGCTTTTGTGCACGGTAATGGCCCACGCCAGACGAAGAGGAATCTGGCTGATCTCGGCGAGTATAGCATCGCCTTCTTCAAGCCTCCAGCTTTCAGGCAAAGCCGTGATTGTTTTGCCATTTTTTGTCCGCACGATCGGATTGCCGGACTCATCAAAATTTACCACAGCGCCAAGAGTGCCGTTTACATATTCTTTTTCAAAATTATTTTTCACAAACATAACCACGGCGCCTTTTTTAAGAATAAGATTTTCAGGCGCCATACAATTTCGTTTTAATTCCGCAATTAATTTATCAACCCCCCTGCTTTGCATTAAAAAACGTTTTGCCTCGCCGTAAAGCTTCGAAAGTTCAATATTATTAATAGCGTCCACGTCAACATTATGCGTATATAAGCGCGTAATTTCTCTGCCTGGCACCGCAGCCCGATATCGCGCGCGCAGCGCGTCGAATGTTTCTTTGCCTAGAGAATTGCCGCGAATTGCGTTAAGCGCCGAACTGTATGTTTTATCGGTTTGGCGGTATTGAGTTTCCAGATAGCACACTTTTATATTCATCGCTTTCCATGCCGCGGATTTAAAAGCAAAATAAAGGGACGGATCCATATCTCTCGTTACCGGCGGCAATTGGAAAAAATCGCCGGAAAGAATAACCTGCATACCCCCGAACGATTCAAAAGTTCCCCTCATTATGCGCGCCACCGATTCCACTAAGCTTAAACGGTAAGAATGCAACATCGATATCTCATCTATAATGAGAATTTTTGTTTTTTGAAAGCGCTCATAGATGCGGCTTTTTCTCGTTAGCGCGCGTATTTCATTGGCGGTCATTGAATTATTTATGCCAATGCCAGACCATGAATGGATAGTCATTCCATTCATGTGTGTTGCGGCAATTCCTGTCGAAGCCGTTATCGCCACGGGTATATTGCGTTGTTTAAGATACTCAATATACCTGTTCAGGAGAAATGTCTTTCCGCTTCCGGCCTGCCCGGTAAGAAAAACATTATGCCCCATCTTGAGTATATTTAACGCGTCTTCTTGAGTCATAGATTATTTATTATGCGGAAATTTTTGTTATCGCTAAATTTATCGGCGGAATAAAATATGAATTTTTAATAAAAAACTTACTCTTGACATACTCTTTAAATCTGCTATTATTATATTAGAAGTAAATCCTCTTGTGTTGAGATACCGTAAGGCGTCTCGTTAAAACAAGGGGTTTTCTGTTTTTAAGGGAATAAAAGATTTTCGCCGATAATATTATCTTTTATCAATTCATAATATGAGCAATCGTCTTTTTCGTATTTTCTGAATATCGCCCAAGAAATAAAATCAACCGCTTGCAAGCACTTCTCGGTATGCGATGGTTTAATTTTTATGTTAACTTGATTCTTTCCCCTTTTATAAAAGTTATCTTTTAAATACTTTTCAAAATTGTTGCGAATAAATTTATTGGTATCTTTTTGGTCTATATAAAGTTCGATCGGCTCATCGGTATTGATGAACTTTTTATTATGCAAGCGATCAAGAAGAATATTAGCGGTAAAATTATACAAGTAATTTTTCTGATTTTGCAAATCAACATAAAGCTCATAAACTTCCTCATTTATTTTTTTGTCGGTTTTTTCGATTTCAAATTTTAAGCATTGTTTAAACCCGTCTCTAAAATTGTGTCTTCGGCTTTCAGATAAACTTTGTCAATTTCTTTTTGCGTTTCTATTGTAAATTTCAATGCTGTAACAACTTTTAAATAGTGATTGACATCTTCGCTTGATAAAGTCCTATCTTTTCTGTCTTTAAGCCATTTATCCAAAACTTGATAGCCGCCGATGTGATAATTCCAAACCTCCGGCGCTACTCCGATAAAATACTGCTTGTCGTTGATCCGAATTTTATTGTCTTTATATTCCCTCTTTTTAACTTTATTATTGCCAACCGCTGGAAATTTAATATTTTTATCATTATCCAGTTTTTCCGATTTTAACAAATGCAGATCCGCCAACTTTTTTCCTAATTTGGAAATTTTGTTGAAAAGTTTGCCGTCTTTGGCAAATGGAATTTTCGGAAAATCTATTTTCAGAAATTCATTATATTTTTTGCGGTAGATATTGGAGTATAAAATCGCATAAATGTAATAAAAAATTTCCTCCGGCGCAATTTTTCTTTTATAAGACTCGGATAATTTCTTGATAATTTCAGTTTTTATATTCGGCTCTTTTTCTTTTGGCTTGTCAAACAGCATTATATTGCCATAAGACAATACCGGCTTTTTGCTTTTCGGAGCGTAAGCGTCTGTGTTGCAGAGATAGAGAGGGAAAATATAATTTGCTTCTCTGCCTCTGTTGGAAATAAAACATCTATCACTAACACAATTACTTATAAAAGCATGATCGTACTGTTTGCTGGACAATATCTTTGTCGTAACTAACGCTAAATTATCTTTTAGCAAATGCTTCATTATAACATCTCTTGATCTCTGCAATATCCTGTTATTGTAAATCACAAATCTCTTATCAAAAATTCTATAATTGTAATGCTGTATCTGCGATTCAATATCTTCATTTTTTAATTCATCATACCAAATATCAACAAGCTCTTTTCTAACTCCACAACTTCGCATTGTCATCTCAAAAATATCTTTATCTTGAACCGCTAATTTTCTTAAAAGCGCTTTTTCGTCAAAACCAACTAAAATCTCATCTTTCCCCGTCGCAACCCCAGCATTATATTTTTCAAAAATATCTTTCACTGAAATAAACTTTTTATACAACCTCTCCCCTCTCATATCCTTCGGCACAAACCAAAAACTCGGCTCTTTTGGTTCCAGCTCTTGCCATTTGGTATTTTTGACATCATGGCTTTCAAGAAAATCTCCCTTTTCTTTTCGCAAGCCATAGAGGTCAAAGTATTTTATCTTTTTTTCTCTTGCCCCGCTTTTCACCATCAAAATAATCCCCACTCCCTGCTGAATGTCAAAAACATTTTCGTCTTTGCTTCCTTTGGGCGTTTTTTCATTTCGCTTGGAATTGCCGTGAAGATTGAGAATATAAATTTCGTCAAAATCTTCCGCCAGTTTTCGGCGCATATCGCGGTGGATCAGTCCGTCAAGATAAGAATTATTGGTAATCATTCCCACAACTCCCTGCCCCGCTTGCTTTATTTTCCAATGCGCGAAAGCAATAAATTTTATATAATCATCGGAAAGCGGCTGGATATTTCTTTCCTCTTTTCGCACAACTTCTTTGTAGCTCTCATATAAATTTTTGTATTCTGAATTTTCTTTGATTAAATTCGCCGAACTTACAGAATACGGCGGATTGCCCATTACAACCAAAATCGGAGTATCTTTTTTAATAACTCTGGCTTTTTCCGCTTCTTCGGAAAGTCCGGCGACAAAAGGCAAAGTTGATTTTTCAACATCTGACAAATCAAGCGTGTTAGTTAGATATAATTGAAACCGCTCTCCGTTTTCCATTTTGTATCCCAAATCTTCAAGCAGTAAAGAAACTTTAAGATGGCCGATGATATACGGCGCCATCAAAAGCTCAAAAGCGTAATAATTTTTCAGAATATGGTTTTTGACAATCTGCGGCCACGAGCCGGCGTTGGGGCTCTTGTCTATTTCTTCTTTGGTAATCGCTATGGCGTTTGCCGGAAAAGTCAATGTTCCTGAAGCCGGATCTAAAAGCGTTACCCCTTCGGAAGCAAAGCCGAGTTTCTTGCCAAATTTTTCTTTGAGCAGAATATTTATGGAGCGAGTGATATACGAAACAACGGGCAAAGGCGTATAATAAACGCCTCTCGCTTTTCGTTTCTTGGGATCATATTCAGCTAAAAAAGTTTCATAAAAATGCATCAAAGGATCATTGCCGCCCTTTTCGCGATGCAGTTCCTTTTTTATTTTTTCCATATCGGCGAAAGCGAGAATGGTTGCGATATCGTCAACAATCCAAGTAATATGTTCGGGAAGGGCTTGGGAAGAAATAAGAGAGAATGTGTCGCGCAAAATTTGAATATTTTTCGGTATCAATCGCTGAGCCAGAAAACGAGTAAATTTTTCTTCTCCGCTATGCCTTATCCTTGCCGTAAAAAGACCGTAAATGATTGTCTGGGCGTAAATATCCGCAAAGTCTTCTTTTGACAAATCGGAAATTAAAAATTTTCTGAAAGCGTTATAAATTCTGTCAATCTCTTCTTCTTTGTCGTCGTTTAAAAGATAAACAATGTAGCTTGGCAAAAGCTTCGCTCTTTGAGCCAGCTCCTTTGCCAGCGACTTGGCGGTTTTTGTTTCCGGTATATTATAAGAAATAAAAATGTTCAGCAATTCGGCAAGCTGTTTTTCATTTTGCAAGGGCGGAGCAATTTTTAAACTGTTTAGAACTCGCGGCATTGCAATTCTGACTTTTTTAATCCATTGTCCGTCGCGCCAAAGCCAAAATTCGCAAAAATTAGTCAGAATCAAGTTCGGTTTTGTTTTATATCTTTCCAGTTGTTCGCTCTCGGATACCATTTGCAAATCTTCCGTGTTTATATCCTTTGCTTCAATATAGCCGATAAGCTGTTTATTTTTTCTCACCGTGAAATCGGGAATTCCTTCCGCTTTGATTCTTGATTCAATTGTAATATTCGCCCTAAACCCTTTTGATTCCAAAAAATCCTCAACTAACTTTTTTAGATCGGGATAAAAACTTCTTTCCGAAGCATCGCCCGCTAAATATGTTTTGTAAATTCTTTGTAAATATTGTTGAAACATAAAATTTCTTTAAATAAACGCTTTTTACAAATTTTTCCAATCCAGCTCATTAACATTAATCTTACCTTAATTTAAGCCGAAAATCAAACAAATTCCCCGCGAAAAAATAAAATCAAGTCTTTTTTGGTTTCTTCCTCGGTGTATGATTTTAATTTCCCGGAATTGCGAACCAGCTCGTATTTTTCCGCCAGCGCTTTAATTTTTTCTTTGGCTTGGTTTTGCATAAATTTATAATTTAATAACACATCGCCTGCGGCTTGTTGTCAAATTAATCTCACCTACCTAATTTTACCTCAAAACCCGCTTAAAATCAATAAAAAATAAAGAAAAACGGCATTGCTTTTTAGCTTGTCGTTTTTCTATTTGCGCGATAAAAAGACGCTTATTTTTTGTTTTTCGCAATCGCCGCTTTGATAAAGTCTCGGAATAATGGATGCGGAGCAAGCGGCCGAGATTTCAGCTCCGGGTGGAATTGCGTGGCAATAAAAAATGGATGATCTTTCGGGGATAGTTCTATTATTTCCATTAATTTTCCATTCGGAGATTTTCCGGAAAAAATCAAGCCATTTTTTTCGAACATTTCGATATAGTCAGGGTTTACCTCCCAACGGTGGCGATGGCGCTCGGAAATGGCAGGGGTTTTGTAAGCGCGCCAAGCCAATGTTCTTTTTTTAATCAACGCGGGATAAGCTCCGAGCCGCATCGTGGCGCCATAATTGGAATCTTCCAGATTTTTCTTTTGCTCAGGCATAATATCGATAACCGGATATTTTGTATTTCTATTGATTTCCGTGGAATTGGCTTCTTTTAATCCGGCTATGTTGCGCGCGTATTCAATGCATGCAATCTGCAATCCATAGCACAGGCCAAGAAAAGGGATTTTATTTTTTCTGGCGAATTCAACTGTTTTGATCTTTCCTTCGACTCCTCTTTCCCCGAATCCGCCGGGAATTATGATTCCATCAAGTTTTTTAAGCTCATCTAGCTTGGTCCGCCCGCTCGCGGATTCATATTCCTCGGCATTTATCCAATGAATTATTGGCTTTACTTTTAAAAACCATGAAGCGTGCTTGATTGACTCAATAACCGAAATATAAGAATCGGATAAAACAAAATCACCGGTTGAGAAATATTTTCCCACAATGCCGATTTTTACTTCTTTTTTTAGATTTTTAATCATATTGGAAAGCTTGCGCCAATCTTGCATATCGTACTTTTTTTTTCTCATTCCAAACATCTTAAGTATTTTGTCGCCTAAATTATCTTTTTCAAAATTTATTGGAACTTCATAGATTGAATCGACATCCGGCGCGGAAATGATCATTTCCGGCCTAATATTGCAAAAAACCGACAGTTTTTCCTTGCGGCGATCATCGATTGGCACTTCAGAACGGCAAAGAATAATATCCGGCTGTATTCCGGCGGAATTAACGGTTCGAACGGCGTATTGCGTCGGTTTTGTTTTCATCTCGCCGATTTTATTCGGAATTGGCAAATAGCTTACTAAAACAAAAAGAACGTCCTTCGGGTTAGATGATTTTAACATTCTGGCCGCTTCCAGAAATAGGATATTCTGGTATTCCCCTACCGTTCCGCCAATTTCAATGATTGTAAAATCGGCTTTTGCGAGCTTGGATGCTTTTTTGATCCGGCGAATCACTTCTTCCGGAATATGCGGCACTACTTCCACGCATTTTCCGCCATATTCCAGATTTCTTTCTTTTCTGATGACTGTTTCATAGATCAAGCCGGTGGTCATGTAGTTTATCTTGGGAATGTCTTTATTCAAAAATCTTTCGTAATTGCCAATATCTTGATCGCATTCCATGCCGTCATCGGTTACAAAAACCTCTCCGTGTTCAATCGGATTCATTGTGCCCGCGTCAAGATTGATGTAAGGGTCGATTTTTATCGCCGTAACATTAAATCCTTTTGATTCCAGTATTTTTCCGATTGAAGCGGTAGCTACTCCTTTTCCTATGCCGCTCATTACTCCTCCCGCCACAAAAATAAATTTGGTCATAAGCCCATTTTAACATTTTAACTTTTTAACACTAACTCATTTAAACATATTAGCATCCTAACAAAATCTTTCTAACATTCTAACATTTTAACATTTTAACAAACTTAGTTTTCGTCTTATTTATATTTCATTTCTGGTATTCCAAAATAGCTTAAATTGTATGAGAAATATTATTGAGATTTGAGATTCTTAGTGGTTTGTTAATATGTTTAAATGCTAGAATGCTAACATGATTGTGTTTAAATGCTTAAATGTTAATATGTTAGAATGTTATATTGTCTTCATTCTTTTTCCACGACAACCGCGATCATGGCTTCTAAGCCGTGCGGTAAATTAATAGTTACTTTATGTTCGCCTATCTCTTTAATGGCTTCTGTCAAAATTTTTTCAGCCGGTATGCTTTGAACATTTAATTTTTCGTTTAACAAAGCTTCCCGAATCATTTCCGGCTTGACAGATCCGAATAATTTTCCTTCCGCGTTCGCTTTCGCTTTTATTTTAATTACAAAGCCATCAAGTTCGCTTGCCAGCTTTTCTGTCAATTCCAGATCCTTTTCCGCTTTTTTTACAATATCCGCTTTTTGCGCTTCCGATTTTTTAACCAAATCCCGCGTGGCGATTTCGGCCAGTTTTTTTGGAAATAAAAAATTACGGGCGTAACCGTCGGAAACATCCTTGATGTCCCATGCTTTTCCCAGATTTTTGACGTCTTTCAGCAAGATTATTTTCATATGTTTTTGGTTAGTATTATACTTTAATTCTATCAAGTATTTATAAATTTTGCAATTCTTCCATCGCTTTTTCCATTTGCGGGTCTTTTTCTTCCTCAAAATCTTCCGGTTTTAATTCCACCTCAATATCCGGACTGATGCCTTCTTTGTTGATATTTTTTCCCGAAGGAGTCAGCCATTCGGCGATAGTGATTTTAAGAGTGGAATTATCTTTTAAGGGCTGAACCTCTTGAACCGATCCTTTGCCGAATGTTTTTTCGCCGATAATTTTTATTTGACGGTTGTCTCTCAGCGCTCCTGCCAAAATCTCCGACGCTGAAGCGCTTCCTCCATTAACCAGTATTACCATCGGGATCTTACCCAATTCATTTTTTCCCGCGGTAAAATAGTCTTTTTTATTATCATTATTAAATTTTTCTATCGTAACGACTTTATCTCGCGGCAGAAAAACGCCGGCAATGTCTACCGATGAATCTAAAAACCCTCCCGGATTATTTCTCAGGTCTAAAACGATTCCTTTCGCGTTTTGTTTGAGTATTTCCGTGGCAAATATTTTTATATCGGAAAAAGTATCTTCTCCGAAACGGAAAATTTTAAGAATGGCTATTGTTCCATTGTCGGTTTTTTTAAATTCCAGTTCGGCGCTTTTGACGATAATGGTATTTCTAACGATTTTAATTTCTCGGCTTTCGGCTTCGGCGCCGCGAATAACCGTCAGAGTAACCGTTGTTCCTTTTGGCCCGCGAATTAAACTCACCGCTTCATTCAAAGACAAATCAACGGTGATGATCTCGTCTATTTTATAAATTTTATCTCCGGCTTTCAATCCGGCTTTTTGAGCCGGTGAATCAGGCAAAGGCGCGATTATTGTAATGATATTTTTTTTAACGCCTATCTCCGCTCCAATCCCTTCAAAAACGCCGCTTAATTCATCGTCGAATTTTTTAGTTTCAGACGGATCCATAAAAATTGTATAAGGATCATCAAGCGAATTTACCATTCCGCTGATCGCGCCATAATACATTTTTTGCTCATCGATTTTCGCGGTATCGCTATATTTTTCTTCTAATAGCCGCCAAGCGTCCCAAAATAAGCTAAAATCCAGATCGCGCGGCGCGCCAACATTTTGATTAATTACCCTGAAAGACCCATTAGTTACAGCGGGTAGCGTATGTTTTTGTCCGTAAAAAACTCCCGCGCCGAAGGTAAAAACAAAAAGGATTATTACGGCAATAAATTGTACGGCTCTTTTTTTATTCATAATGGTATTTTACTCTTAATAAAATTGATTTATCGTTAAGGAATTTTCCGCATTATTCCGCGTTAATTCCGCGTTCACCCTGTTAAATCCCGCAAAGCGGGAATCCCATTTTCGGGATTATTTAACAGGGTAAATCCGCGAAATTAGCGCCGAAGGCCTAATTTATTTTCGGCAGCGGTTTTCCCAGATATTTCCAAAAATATTTAATAGCGCTGATTATGTGGACAATAGCGTATTTTTTCGATTCCGAGCTTTGCTTTCCATGGTAGTGCGCCATTTTTGCTTCCGGATAATAGATAACCCTAAAACCATTATCCCAGAATCTGCGGCACCAGTCAACATCTTCAAAATACATAAAAAATCTTTCATCCATCGGTCCGACTTTTTCGAGAGCCGAGCGGCGGATAAAAAGCGCGGATCCCATTAGCCAGTCAACCGGCTGAATTAATTTATGATCGCTCCCTTTCATTAAAAAATATTCAAGCGCTTTCTTGGCAAAGGAAAAATCTTTTAAAACGGTGCGGCGGTATAGTATGATTTTTGGCGTATAGAATCTAAAGTAAGAATTTTGAAAAGTATTATTAAAATTTAAAAGTTGCGGCCCCGAAATTCCGGTTTTGGGATTATTCTCCATATATGAGAACATCTTGTCGATTGCTTCCGGCTTTACGATAATATCCGCGTTAAGCGCCAAGAGATATTTTCCGCCGGATTCTATTTTTTTAATTCCCGCGTTGACGGATTTGGAATAACCGGCATTTTTTTCAAGCGGAACAAAAATAACATCAGGAAAGCTGTCGCGGATGAAATATTCGGTTTTATAATCGCTTTCGACGTCAACGACAATTATTTCATAGCGAATTTTGGCGATTGTGGATTTAAGCGACTTAACGCAGAGATTAAGAATTTCCGGTGTTTTGTAATTAATGATAATAATTGACAGATCCATTGCTAGCTTGTAGCTTGTAGCTTGTAGCTTGTAGGTTCATTAATCTTAAATGAGCTGCAAACTATTAACTGCAAGATATTTTATGATTTCAATATCGCTAATGATTTTTTAATTGAAAATATTTTTAATAGTTTCGTGAATTTTGGCATAATCATCGCCGATCGGCAAGAGTATAAAAGATTTCTCGCCGTTAAGAGTCGAGTATAAAAGATTTTCCGAGCCGGTATCGATTACTTTCGTTTTTATTGATGGATCTTTTAACCGAGAGAATAGTTTCAGCACTTCTTGCATTTCCCAAACCTGCATATCGGTTCTGGTGTTAGCTTCCATGATATTTAATAGCTTGTTTAATCGATAAGGATTTAAAATTATGCCGGTTTTAGTAATTTTGCCGTAAATTGCCTTAAACACTTCCTGCTGTCTTCTCGATCTGTCAAAATCGCTGCTCGACATTCTTGCGCGAGTATAAAGCAACGCGGTGTTGCCATCTATTATCTGGCGGCCGGCCGGAAGACTAATGCTTCCTTCCTCAAAAGGAACAGCTTCGACAAAAGGTTTTTCAAGATTTAACTCCACTCCTCCCAAAGAATCAATAAGGTCTTTAAATGCTTTAAAATTAACAATGACGGCAAAATGAACGGGAATGCCCGAGACATTGCTAAAGATTGATTTGGTATAATTCAATCCTTTGCCCGGGGTTTGTTTTTCTCCTATTTCATAAGCTTCATTCAATTTTCGATTTTCGTTCAAGCCCGGCATAAAAACAAAAAGATCCCGCGGTATCGAAATAAGCGCTATTTTGCTGTCAAAAGGCCTGACGCTGACGATAATACTGCTATCGGCAAGCAATCCGCCATTGGGATCGTCTTTCCCTCTCATTCCCAGAATTAAAAAATTTACGCGCTTTTCTATGGTATCCGGCTCTTCCAGTATTGATGTTTCCACGGGCAGCTGAAATATAAATGAATTATCCAAAGGCAGAAGGCGCAATATTCTTTGGATAAAAGAGCCGTCATTGATTGAAATATTCTCCATTGCTTGGTTTGCCCTGGCGCCATACCAAATTCCCGCGATAAATACTATCGCGATTATTCCAAGAACCGCTTTTTTAATAATTCTTTTTTTTCCATTTTCCCGGTAGGAGCGATTTAAGTCCGCCAGCCGCGTAATTCTGATTTCCTCGGAATTGTTTTTTTTCTTTAAAATATTTTCGAACATAATGTAAATTTTTCTTATCTGATATTTTTTGATAATTTGAAATATGGCGCGAAAATTAATCATTTAAACCAATTTTTTATTTCTTTATCCTCCGGTTTTTTCTTTGACATAATTATTTTTCGCTTAGCGGCCATTTTAGGCGATAATTTTATAAAATCGAATACTCCCGACAACGTTGATCGCTCAAATAATAAAAAATAAATCCAAAGTTTTGCCTCCCTGAAAATAAAAAACGGGAAATCGCATAAAAATTGGGCGGTGATATCGTTTTTTACCATCATCAATCTTTGGTTTATATAATCCCAGCGTTTTTTTTCCGGAGGAATATTTTTCCTTGATTGAATAAAATCGCGGTATCCCCGGCTAAGGCGCTGAGTAGTGGATCGGTCATGCCATGCAATTACCGAGGGATCGTAAAAATTTTTCCAGCCGAATAAATTAAGCCGCCACCCCAGATCAATATCGTCAGCGTACCAAACAAAGTCTTCGTCAAAAATTTGTCCATTGATTTTTGCTTCTTGAAGAGCTTCTTTTCTGAAAAATCCCGCGGCGCCTTCATAAGAAAAAATTTCTTCCGGTTTTTCAAATTGCCCGATATCTTTCGCGCCGTGCCCCCTGTTTATAATTCGGCGGGATCGGAATATCTCAAAGCCGGCGGTATCGATATTATCGGTCGGTTTTTGATTTTTAAAATCGTAAATCAGCGTTTTGGATTGCAGCGCTCCGATTGTTTTGTCGTTTTCCATTCTTCGCGCGGCATTTTTTATGAAATCTTTTTCGCAAATTACATCAACGCACAGAGCAAGAATATATTCTCCGCGGCTTAGCTCGATGCATCTGTTGAACCCCCCGCCGACATAGCAGTTTTTTGAATTTTCAATCAATTGAAATTGGGAAAATTCTTGTTTTGCTATAAGCGGAGTTTTATCGCTTGAATTATTGTCAAAAACAATTACTTCCAGATTGGGGTATGATTGGTTTTTAATCGCTTTTAAGCAATGTCTGATATATTTTTCTCCGTTTCTAACCACTAAATTTATCGTTACCAAGGGATGATTGTTCATGATTTTTAGCTTTTGAATCCAATTGTTTTTTAACGCCGACAATAATTCCGGCAGTCAAGATAAACATTAAAAATTCTCTTTCGTCAAAGAGAGCCGCATCTGTTAAATTATAACCAAAAATCCACAAGCTGTAAAGGAAAAAAGCATAGCCGCAAGCTTTGGTTTTTTCGTCAGCGGCGCTCGTAAAAATTTTCCATGAATATTTCAAAATCAAGGCGCAGATTGCCAGAAATAAAAATAAAGAAAAAATTCCGGTTTCGGCTAAAATATTCAAATACAGATTATGGGCGGAAGCGCCGGCTTTAAGGGCGGAAATATTTTGGCTGAGAACTACCGGAAAATTTCCTATTCCCACTCCGAGCAATGGATTTTTAATTGATGACTCCAGCGATTTTTTCCAAATTTCAAGGCGAAGATTATTGGATGTTTCTGACGCGTCAACAATCGACATAACCCTTTTTAATATCATGCCTTGCTGGGCGGACGCTTCGGTTTTTAGAAAAAATTGATCTTTGGCAAGAATTAAATAGCTTGAGGCAAACGCGAGAAAAAATAATAAGATTATCGCGCTGTTTTTTTTAATTATTCCTGAATTAACGGCGGATTTTTCATGAGACAAGTTAAAATAATTAAGCAAATTCGGAATTTTTTTCTGAATAAAAATAAACGCCAAGGGAAATAGGATGCTAATCCATATTCCTCTGGTTCCGCTTAGTATAACCGCCAAAAAAGCGATAAAAAGCGCGCCAAGGCATAAATATTCTTTTATGTTCGCGATCCAATTATTCGCTGCTATTTTTAGGCTTTTGATTTTATCAAAAAATACGGCGATTAAGGCGGGCAAGCCAAAAAGAATATAAAGCGGAAAAGTATGGCTGTCGGGAAAAGAGGAAAACATTCTTAGCTTGGGAAAGTCTCCGGTGTTATAAGAAAACCAAGTATTGCCGGAAAAAACAATATTGCTCCAGTTAGTGCCATAGAACCCTGTCTGGATTTGTCCGGCCCAAAACATCATAAACTCGTTAATATTGAGAAAGTATGTTGAAAAAAGCTGTAAAAATCCGATGCCGATAATTAAAAAAATCGAAATCGCGATATTTTTTGAAATTTCAGCGATGCTGATTATTTGATTTTTAAAAATCCAGACAATGACGGGGAAAATTAATGAAAGATTTATGAAATAAATCAGCCGTTTGGCGCCGGCAAAAAGAAAAACGCTTTTTCCGAGAGAGATAAAAGCAAGAGCAAAAATCAAAAGGCCTAAAATTTCAATTTTGTTTCGCGTCCATAAACCGCTAAGAGTATTTTTGTTAACGCGCGATTTTAAAAGATTTATCGCGTCCGCTTTAACAATAAAAAGCCATTTTAACGCGATTAGCATTACCACTATCCGCCAAATATTGAATGAATCAAAATTGGCGGTAAAAGGAAGCGCGATATAAAAAGGAATCGAACGGCTAAAAAGCAATATGGATTCTTTGAGCGGACGGATTAGTATAAAAGCGCACAGCATCAATAAAATCGCCCAAGCCCACGCTCGATCAAGCCCACCCAAAGCGATTAAAAAAACCAGCAGAAGATGCAATGCATATACTAAGTTTACCCCATTACCGCCGCGCAACAATTGTGATTTTGCAAATGTAGGAAATAAATATTTAAAAATCTTACTCAAAAAAGAAAAAATTAAGTCTGTGGCAGCGGGGTAAATAGGTTTTTTTAAAATTTCGAACATTGTTTGGCGGTTTGAATTAAAAAATTTTATCGAAAATTTCTAGAAAATTTTTTGAAGCGGCCGGCCAAGAAAATTTTTCGGCAATGCGAAGTCCGTTTTCGATTATCTCACGGCGTTTAGTTTCGTTAGAGATGCCGTTTTTGATTGCCTGAGCGGTTTCCTCGATATCATCGGGATTCTTTACGAAAAACGCGTTGTTATTGAAAATTTCATCCGTAAGATCATTGTCAGCGACTATAGCCGGCGTTTTAAGGCATAAAGCTTCAATTGGAGGCAATCCCATGGCTTCGCATCGAGAAACATAGATTACCAAGCGGGCGGCTTTGATCAGTCCGAAAAGATCTTTTTGATTGCCGATATAGCTTTTGTAAATTATCGCCTCGCGCCCCAGATCAGCATTTACTTTTTGAGCGAGCGCCGCGAGTATCGGCGGATTATATTTATCGGCGCAAGCGGCAAGATATTGCAGATTGGGAAAATCTTTCGCGATTTTGGCGAATGCCAAAATCGCCTCTTTGAAATGCCGCCTGGGAAAAGCTTGCCCCCATGAAAAAATAAAATCTTTTTTTATTGAAAACTTTTTTTTGATATTTTCAATTTCATCGGCGGAAAAAGACAGTTTGGACAGTTCTTTGTTCAAACCCCAAGGCGCGACTTCAATCTTATCGGCCGAAATGCGATATAATCGGGAAATCTCTTTTTTCGCGGCGGCAGAAACGGTTATTATTTTATCGGCTTTTTTTATCGCCCACCACGAGAAAACGCGGTAGGCCAAGCGGTACCGCAAAGGAAGATTGCCATTATGAATTTCATAATGGACATCGTTGGTTAATACTACCGCAGATTTTCCGATAAAAAACGCCGGCAGCATGTATCCCGGAAAGAAAAAACCGTCAAGCGAGTCGATAAAATAACGCAGCGGAATTAAAAAATGGTAAAAAAGAACAAAGCTTGGCGGCAAATATGGCGCGCGAAGGATTTTTTTATGGAAGATGGGAGATTCTAGAATTTTATCGGAAGGAATTTCTTTTTTAAAATAGAGATGAAATTCGAATTTTTCCGCGACGCGCGACGTTTGGCTAAATGCTTCCAAGAGCTGGATAAGAGTTTGCCCCACTCCAAAACGCGGTCCTTCAAGATTGTGGCATTCAATGCCTATTTTTTTGATCATAAACTATCGTTAAGGAATTTCAATATTGTTATTTTTGTCATTGCGAGCCCTGTACTCAGGGCGAAGCAATCTCGTTCTTAAGTTAAAAGTTCAAAGTGAAAAGTTAAAAGTCGAATTTAAAATTAAAAGTTTGTAAGGATTCAGCAACTTTAAACTTTTAGCTTTACCCTGTTAAATTTGTCTTGCAACTATTTAATAAGGCGCGACTTTGAATTTTGCATTTTGAACTTTGAACTATTTATAGATTGCTTCGTCGCCCTGCTGGTCTCCTCGCAATGGCAGAACGAGAATTATTACTATTTCAACAGAAACTGATTAAATCCAATTATTTTATTTCTTCCTCTATTTCCATCAATCTATTGTATTTCGCCAATCTTTCTCCCCGCGAAAGCGACCCGGCTTTGATAAAATCCGCGCCAACGCCTACCGCCAGATCCGCGATAAAACTATCGCAAGTTTCGCCGGAGCGATGCGATACGATAATTTTCCAGCCGGCTTTTTTCGCCATTTTCACCGTCTTGATTGTTTCAGAAAGAGTGCCGATTTGATTGGGTTTGATAATAATCGCGTTGCCAACGGCTTCTTTTATCGCTTTTTCCAGCAACTTTGTATTTGTTACCGTTAAATCGTCAGTAATTACCATTGTATCGCCTTTGGCGGTTTTTAGCCGAATAAACGCTTTTCGCCATTCGGCCCAATCTTTTTCATTGAGCGGATCTTCAATTGAAATTAAATTATACTTGCCGATCCATTCGATATAAAGCGAAACCAAGCGCTCGGATGTAAGAGAAACGCCATCGGCTTTAAGCGCATAATGATTTTCTTTTTCGTTATAAAAAGAATTAGCTCCGGCGTCAATGCCTAAAAAAACATTTTTTCCGATAATATAGCCGGCGCGCTTAATTGCTTCCAAAACCAGATCAAAAGCGAAAATAGTCGATTTAATATCAGGCGCGTAGCCTCCTTCATTGCCAATATCAGTATCAAGATTGTGCTGGGTCAAAACATTTTTCAATTCATGGAATATTTCGGCGCCACAGCGGACTTTTTCCTTGAATGGAATTTCAGCTTGGGGTATGATCATAATTTCCTGCAAATCTAAATTAGTATCCGCGTGTTTTCCGCCGTTAAAAATATTAAACATTGGGACAGGAAGGTGGAAAGTGGAAGGTGGAAAGTGGAAGGTGTCCGCAATATATTTATATAAAGGCATTCTTAACGACTTTGCGGCGGCGCGCGCGCATGCCAGAGAAACTCCCAAAATCGCGTTCGCGCCAAGATTCGTTTTATTTTCCGTTCCGTCGAGCTTAATCATTAGATTATCAATCTCTTGCTGGCGAGCCGCGTCTTTTCCTTTTAAAGCTTTAGCGATAATTTCGTTTATATTTTTTACCGCTTTTAGCACGCCTTTTCCTCCATAGCGTTTTAAGTCGCCATCTCTAAGCTCAAACGCTTCGGCTCCTCCTGTGGAAGCGCCGGAAGGAACCGCGGCAATTGCGGTAATTTTTCCGGTCAATTCAATTTTTACTTCAACGGTTGGGTTTCCTCGCGAATCTAAAATTTCACGAGCGACGATATTTTTAATTTTTGCGGACATAAATTTCAATTAAACAATTTAATAAAAGCAAATTTTACTTTTTTAACGCTTCAATTCCCGGCAAATCTTTCCCCGCCAAGAATTCCAGCATCGCGCCCCCGCCGGTGGAAATATTAAAACCTTTATTTTTTTTATTCATTAATTTCGGCGCGAATTTTCGCAGAGCGTAAATTGTTTCACCTCCGCCGACTAAAACAATCGCTCCTTTTTTATGCGCTGATTTAATTAACATCAGTATGCCTTTTGTGCCTGACTGATATTTTGAATTCTCAAACATCCCCATTGGCCCATTCCATAAGATTGTTTTTGCATTTATAAAATAATTTGTAAACTTTTTTATTGAAGCTAGGCCTATATCATGGCCTTCTTCTTTTAAAAGAGCGTCTTTGTCCGGAAGAATTACATTGGAGTCTACACTGCAGCCGCGAGAGCGCTTTATTATTTCATTAGCTATCATACCGCCTACCAGAATATAGTCATAAATTTTGGCAAGCGCAATCACTGCCGGCGATTTTGTTTCCAGTTTGGCGCCGCCAATTATAGCGACTGCGGGATGTCCGGGTTTAATTGCGGCTTGCATCATTTCTATCTCTTTTTCCATCAATAATCCGGCATAAGAAGGCAAATATTTTGTTATTCCGACAATGGAAGCATGCGATCTGTGAGAATCGGAAAAAGCGTCGTTGATATAAATTTCTCCTAATTTTGCCAATTCTTCCGCAAATTTTTCATTATTTTCTTCTTCTTCCTTATAAAACCTCAGATTTTCCAGCAATATAATTTCACCGGATTTCATCTCATCCGCCGCTTTTCTTGCTTTATCGCCAATACATTCGTCAATAAATTTTATTTTGCTTTTTAGCAATTCCCCTATCCTATTTGCCACCGGCTTCAAACTGTATTCCAAATCTTCGACTTTATGGACTTTCGACTTTATGGACTTTATAAACTTTCGACTTACCTTCGGCCTTCCCAAATGCGCGAGTAAAATTATCTTTGCTTTTTGCTTTAACAAATATTTGATCGTTGGCAGCGCGGCTTTGATTCTCCAGTCTTCATTGCCGCCTATCTTGCCATTTTTGCCGACTGGAACATTAAAATCAGCGCGCAGCAAAACACGCTGATTTTTTAAACTTTTCAATGGAATACCGCTCAAAGTTTTTAGATTAAAAGAATTTGGCATTTTTATATAAATTAAGCATAACGGCGCAACTTGGAGGATCAACCTCCCGCTTGGAGGTTGAGCCTCCAAGTTTACATTTTAAAAATTACTGACCATTAAAACCTATAATTTCCGGTTTGCCAATTAAAAATTCATCGGTATAAATTACCTGGCTGTTTTTACAGCTTATGGTTTGCGCTTTTTGGCATCCAAAATATATCGTAGAAACCCCGCGCCACACGCCTTCCCCCAGTTTTTTTGCCATAACAGTATCTTCCACTTTTTTGCTTATTTTTTCAATTGAAGCGGCATCTGTCGAAATTCCAGCCTCATCGCAGACAGCAAGTGAAACAGCCTGCCATTTGTCCGTTATCTTTTTTTCAAATTTATTAAAATATTGGCAGGGCGCCAAATAAATTGACTCGTTCGCATTATTTATAATATCAAGCTTGATCTTTTCATCCGTTCGATAAGAAATTTTATCATTCCTGTAAATTACTTTTTGCAGAATCAAATTACTCGGATAGGGCGACCGTGCGACATCTATTTTTTTAATATTGCCTATAAAAATAATCGTGGCGTACACTGTAAATATTAATATAAATATTTGCGCCGCTATTGTACCCCGCAATACCGCTATGATAAATTTAAATTTTGTCATAGGTTCGCGCTTTAGCGCTGAAATATTTGCTGATTCATTTGATAATTTCATTTTTTTAGCTCTTGGCATAGTAAAAAATTATAAATAATATTTATTGCTTGTTAGTACATTATATCACATTTTCCCCTAAAAAAGTAATGACAAGGAACATGCTTGAATTTAAAATTCATAAATTCGTTAATTTTTTATTTTTCATTTTAAATTTTTCACCCTGTTAAATAGATTATATCGCAATTTATATCGCAGTCTAATCCCGAGGACTCGGGATTATTTAACAGGGTGAACTTGAAATGTATTCGGCCATCTCCGCTAATCGGCAAACGTATCCCCATTCATTATCATACCATGCGGTAACTTTTACCAAATTTCCTTGAACTAAAGTCAATTCACTGTCAAGAATAGCTGATAACGGATTTCCCTTATAATCAACCGATACCAAAGGTACATCAGAAACCCCCAAAATTCCTTTTAAGCTTTTTTTGGATTCTTTCCTAAAAATATCGTTTACTTCCTCTATGGTGGTCTTTTTTTTGATTATAGCGGTAAAATCAGCGATTGAAACAACGGGGGTGGGTACGCGCAATGCGTAACCGCTTATTTTGTCTTTAAGAGAAGGAATTGTTTGAAAGATCGCTTTGGCGGCGCCTGTCGTCGAAGGAATAATAGAAAGCGCGGCGGCTCGCGCTTCTCGAATATTTTTTGCCGGCAAATCGAGTAATCGCTGGCTATTGGTATAGCTATGCGTTGTTCCAACAAAAGCATGGACTACTCCAAAATTATCTTCGAGGACTTTTGCCAAAGGAGCCAAGCAATTGGTAGTGCATGATCCATTGGAAATAATATGATCTTTTTTGGAATTGTATTTTTTCTCATTTACCCCCAAAACAAATGTCCGGACTTTTTCATTATCCTTTGTCGGCGCGCTAATGACTACTTTTTTCGCTCCGGCTTTAATATGTTTCAAGTTGCCTTCGTAATCCGTAAAAAACCCCGTACACTCAAGCACAACATCAACTCCGAGTTTTCTCCACGGCAAATGCGCCGGATCTTTTTCGGCAAAAACTTTGTATTTTTTGCCGTCTATAATTATATTCTCCGCGTCAAAGCCGACATTTTTTGAATAAATTCCATAACTGGAATCGTATTTCAACAAATGCGCCAAAGTTTTCGAATCGGTTAGATCATTGATTGCGACTACTTGTAATTTCGGATGTTGGTCTAGGATATTCCTAAAAGCCAGTCTTCCGATTCGGCCAAAGCCATTGATTGCGATTTTTGCCATAGAATTAATTTATAAATTTTAAAAATTATTATTTTTATACGCTATTGCGCTATTCAAAATTATTATGGATAATTAATCGAATTTTAAATCGTAATTAGTAAAATTCCCGTAAGAATTATAATAGTGCCGAATAAAATCGCTTTCACTAGAGGGCTTAAAAAAGTTTTTTCCATAATTTCTTTATAACTTTATAACTTGATAACTTTATAACTTTATAACTTTATAACTTAAGTATATTTTACCATACTTTCTTATTTTCCCCAACATCGCTATTTTGTTTTATCCACATTTTGTGATATAATGAAATCATATTAACATTTTAACATCCAAACATATTAACAAAAAATCTTAATACTGATTCGTGTTAAAATGTTAATATGTTAGAATGTTAAAATGATTCCCATGACCAATTCTGATTTAAAACTTTTTGTCGAATTTTTGCTGAATAAAAATTATACGATTCACTCCCCCGTCAGAAAAAACGGCAAAATTGTCATTCGCGAGATAACCGATTCGAGAAAATTTTCTCTGATAAAAGAGCGCCCGCTTTATTCATTTAAGAATTTTCTCCTTCCGGACAAAAAAACTCTTTTTTCCACAACAAGCGATGAAAATAAAAATGGCAACGATCAAAAATTAATCCGCAAACAAGTTTTATTCGGAATCACGGTATTTGATCTTAGGGCGGTATCTCTGTTAAGCCAAATATTTGAAAAAGATCCGTATTTTCAAGACATAATATCCATGACCCTTTTTATCGGACAAAGCCCGATACCGGAAGAAAACAGTTTTTATGAAAAATACGAAGAAAATATTCTTGAACATTTTAAATTTGATATTTTTATCGAAAGCAGGGGCGATCAAAAAGATTTTCGTATTTTTACCGGATCCAAGCACGGGCAAAAAATGCTAAACGAATTCGGTTATGATGATTTTGAACACATTGAATACGCCGGAGCAGTTCCAGAAGAAGGCCTGAGCGATTTCCATAAAAAATTGAAGGAAAAAACTAAATTGTCTTACGGAAGCAAAATATGGAAAGATTTAGGCAAAAAATGCTTAGGCTGCGATAAATGCACAATTGTATGCCCCACTTGCTTTTGTTTTAAAATTTATGATGAAAACAATATTTTTAATGATTCCATTGCGCGCGTTCGCCAATGGGATAGCTGTTTTAACTCGGAATTCTCGGAAATAGCCGGGGGGACGAAATTTTTAAAAACAATGGAAGATAGAATTTATAACTGGTACAGCCATAAGTTCGTTAGAATTCCCGATGAATATAATTTGCCGGGATGCGTCGGTTGCGGCAGATGCGCGGATGTTTGCCCTGCGGGAATTAATATTAAGGATGAAATTTTTAAAATTATGAAATTTAAAGCGAAAAAACCCATTGCCAAAATGTCAAAATTTAAATCAAAAACTCTTAAAAAGCCACGGACTAAAAAGCTAATTTATGAGAAACCAATATAAAACTTATCCATTGATAATTACTAATATTGAAAGCCAAAATGCCTTGGTTAAGGTTTTTACGCTTATGCCGGAGGATAGAAAAAATATTAAATGCGCCACTGATGAAAAAAAAATAATAAAATGCTGGGTGCCCGGACAATTTATCTCCATATCTATTCCGGGTTTTGGCGAAGCGCCATTTGCTATTTGCTCGTCTCCCAATCCTTGCAATGAATTTCAAATTTGCGTACAAAAAAAAGGCGGATTAACAAGCAAGTTTTTTTCAATGTCGGTTGGGGATGAAATTGATTTTCGCGGACCGTACGGAAATGGTTTTCCCATATCAAAATTGTCAAAAAGAAATTTATTGCTTATTGCCGGCGGATTAGGATTAGCCCCGCTTCGGCCGCTTATCCAGATTATCGCTAACCACGCGGCCGAATTTGGCAAAGTTCAGCTGTTTGGCGGAAGCCGCGAGGAAAAAATGATGTTGTTTAAAAATGAATACGGCGCTTGGCGCAAAAATATTGAATTAAATCTGACGCTGGATATTCCGAACGAAAACTGGAACGGCTCCACCGGGCTTGTTACCGCTCTTTTTGATAAAATTCCAATTTCTAAAAATGCGATAGCGATAATTTGCGGACCGCCTGTAATGTTCCCGGCGGTAATAAAAAAAATAAAGAAAAAAGGCATGGCGGAAAAAAATATTTATCTGTTGCTGGAACGGCGCATGCATTGCGGAGTCGGCATTTGCCAGCATTGCGTTTTGGTAAACGGCAAATATGTCTGCAAAGACGGCCCTGTATTTAATTACGCCGAACTTAAAGATTCGCCAGGAGCGATATAAAAAGTTTATAAAGTTATAAAGTTCATCAAGTTTATAAAGTTTAAAATCTTTCGTCTGTTTACTTTATAACTTTTTACTTTATAACTTTTTACTAGCCGTGTGCCTTGCTATTCCCGGAAAAATTAAATCAATTGATAAAAAAACTCACCATGCAACGGTGAGTTTTAACGGCATAGAAAAAAATATTAATACAGAGATCGTTGACGTTGCAAAAGGAGATTATGTGATCGTGCACGCGGGATATGCGATTGAGAAGCTGGAAAAAGCAGATGCACTGGAAACAATAAAATTATTTAATGAGCTTAAAAATGACAAATTTCCAATGTCAAATGTCAAATCAATGACAAAGCTCAAATGACGAATTAATATTTTTTGACATTTGGATTTTGAAATTGATTTGTCATTAGAAATTAGTCATTTGACATTGAAAATGCACTATTTATGAAAAACATTATAAAACAAATTAATACCCTTGCTCAAAAAATCGATCGGCAAGTTGTCCTCATGGAATTATGCGGCACTCACACAGAAGCGGTTGCGCGGCATGGAATTAAAAAACTGTTGCCGAAAAATATCAAACTTCTTTCCGGCCCGGGATGCCCGGTTTGCGTCACTGATCAGCGGGATATTGATGCGGTGATTACTTTGGCGCTGGAAGGAATACCAATCGCATGTTATGGAGACGTTTTGCGCGTGCCAGGAGCGATGAAAATATCCAATATCCAATATCCAATATCCAATATATCTCTTGATAAGGCGCGAGAAATGGGCGCGGATGTGAATGAAGTTTATTCAACGGAAGACGCGCTGGAATTGCAAAAGAAAAAGCCGAATTTAGTATTTTTTGGGCTCGGCTTTGAAACAACCGCGCCGATGACCGCAAGCGCAATAAAACGCGGCTTAACTGTTTATTCTTCGCATAAAGCATTTGCGCCGGCAATGGCGGCATTGCTTGATACTCCGCAATTAAAAGTTGACGGTTTTATCAACCCCGGCCATGTTTCCGCGATTATTGGAGTCGAGCCATATAAAAAACTCCTACAACCTACAACCTACAACCTACAACCTCGAAAACTTCCCCAAGTAATTGCCGGATTCGATGCTAATGATGTTATAATCACAATTTATATGCTTCTAAAACAAATCGCGGAAAATCGAGCGGAAGTGGAAAATCAATATGTTCGCGTAGTTCGGCCGGAAGGAAATCCGAAAGCCATGAAATTAATAAATGAAGTTTTTGAAATTAAAGACGCCTACTGGCGCGGCATCGGAAAAATTCCCAATTCCGGTTTTGAAATCCGTCCAAAATATTCCCGATTCGACGCAAAAGTAAAGTATGAAAATATAATTGAAAGACTTGGAAGCAAGGCGTCCAAGTCTTACTTGGACGCCTTGCTTCCAAGTAATAGCGGTTGTATCTGCGGCGCGATCTTGCGCGGACTTAAAGAACCGCAAGACTGCAAACTATTTCGCAAAACCTGCACACCTGAAAATCCGATTGGCGCGTGTATGGTTTCTTCTGAAGGCGCTTGCGGAATTGAGGCGAGATATAAAGAAAATCAAAATGGAAAATGACAGTGGGAAAATAAAAAAAATTCACGGTTTTCCGTGAATGATTATGCCTTTATTTCTTTTCTTTCAATTTTGCTTATTTTAATCCCAGCTTTTTTAAACGCCTCCTCAAGATTTTTTAAATCCGAAATTTCAAATGTAAATCCGGTTTTATTTTTTATTTTAACTATTCCTGTATACTCCGCTTTGTTTTTTTCAAAAATAGTTTTGACTATTCCAATATTTTTTTTATTTGTTATCAAAATTATTGTTGAAGTTGATTCTACTATGCAAACCACCAAGGTATGTTCGTTGGCGATTTCAGCCATTCCTTCAGCTAAGAAGGAAAGGTTAATAGGGTCTTCTCTCCATACAACTTTTAATTCTTTTGGCATGATTAACCTCCTGTTTCTTTATAAAAATCTTAACATTAAAACATAAAAATGTCAACATTTAAAAAAAATAATAGTTCTTCCATCTCCCTTGAACTCGGCTCGGGCGGGAAGGTGTCGTGGGAGTTTTTTAAGGATCTACGAAAGATTATGAATTATACTGGGAAGTGGACGAATACGGGGGACGACGGGGCGGTTTATGATTTGGGAAAGCAAAAACTGGTTTTTACCACGGACGCGTTTATTGTTGATCCGCTGTTTTTCAAAGGCGGAGATATTGGGAAGATTGCGATGTGCGGGACGATAAATGATATTTCCGTAATGGGCGCAAAGCCGATTGGCATATCATTAAGTTTTGTGATTGAGGAAGGATTTCCGACGAAAGATTTGGAGAGAATTATAAGATCAATTGATAAAATATCCAAAGAAGCCGGCGTGCCGGTGGCGACGGGGGATACGAAAGTTACGGAAAAAGGGAAGATAGATAAAATAGAAATCACAACGGCGGGAGTCGGATTGGCAAATAATATCATAAGCAATAATGGCGCAAAACCCGGAGATAAAATTATCGCGTCGGGAAATCTGGGAAATCATGGCGCGGTGATTTTGGGCCATCGGTTTAATTATAAAACAAAACTGCAAAGCGATTGCCAGCCATTAAATAAAGAAATTCAAACCGTCGCGAAATATCTGAACGCCTGCAAAGACCCGACGCGCGGAGGGCTGGGAGAAAATTTAAACGAGATTGCCGAGAAGTCAAAAGTGAAAATTATTTTGGATGAAAAAAATTTGCCTTATAACAAAGAAGTCGTCGCCATCAGTGAATTACTGGGGGTCAATCTTTTCGCGTTTCCATCCGAAGGAAGATTTATCGCCAGCGTTCCGGAAAAATTTGCCAATAGTGTCGTCAAAATTCTTAAAAAATACAATAAAACCGCCAAAATTATTGGTGAAGTACAAAAAGGAAAAGGCGTTTTTCTAAATACCAAATACGGCGGTCTGCGGCCGATTGAAATGCCAAGAGGAAAATTAGTGCCGAGAATATGCTAGAATTATTGACAAGTCTGAATAATATGTTATCCTATGTATAAACAAGGAGGTTAATTGTGACGGAAGATATACGTAAAGTAATAGCTGCAAAAACAAAGGATGCGGCTCATAAAATAAGAGAAAATTGGATTTTAGAGAATCCCAAAATGAAAGAATTAGCAAATATAATACTCATAGGCTCGCTTGCCGCAGTCATAGCAATCAAAACAAATGACGAACCCCTATGCGTGGTCAATACAGCAACATCCTTACCGATAAAAATCGCTAAAAGAGAATTTGAGAATATACAGGTATACTGTAAAAACCAAGGTCTTTCATTAGAAAAAAGCGAACGAATAATAATAAGTATGTTTGCGTGTGCCATAACGGATATTACAAGCCACGAAACTCAAAATTATCTTGTAAGATCTCTTATACAATAATACACTGCCTGCCCAAAAGCAATCCCCTCGTCTCCTCGAGGGATTTTTTTTGATAAATAAACGCCATGATTTTCCAGATAAGCGGAAATAATTTTATTATTAGTCATGCCGCCGGCGGCGAAAATAGGTTGTAGGTTGTAGGTTGCAGGTTGTAGGCGGGTAATTTCGTAAAGTCCTTTTGCGATATATAATTGCGCCGTTGCCGCTAATCGTCTTTTGTCTTTATGAATATTTTTAATCAGATATTTAAATAAATGCGCAGTGTTCAAAATTATTCTTAAATCATAAATCTTAAATCTTAAATCAAGGTCATTATACGGGACAGTTGAATTCGCTTCCAATAATTTTACCGCCTCATGCTTAAAACTCCGCTCGTTTCCCGCGAATCCCAACAAAACCGATACCGCGTCCAAAACTCTTCCTGTACTGGTTGTTTTTTGGCAATTAAAATTTTGTTCCATTTGATTATACAACACCTCAAATTCATTGCGAGAGTAAAACCTTTTTACAAACTGATAAATAAAATCTTTGCGATACTTATAAATTAAAATTTGTTTAGAATTTAGAGTTTGAGATTTGATTGGGATTTGGGATTTGGGATTTGGGATTTTGGCGAGTATCGCGATTATCATCCTCGCCGGCTCTCTCACCGCCAAATCCCCCCCAATCATTGCTTGCTCTTCCAAACTCCCAATTCTTTCCATAACTTTTAACTTTAAACTTTTAACTTTAAACTTAAACACCTCTCCTCCCCAAATATTTCCGTCCAGTCCGTAGCCAGTGCCATCCATTGCAATACCGGTAAAATCAGTGGGTAGTGGGTAGTGGGTAGTGGGTAGTAAAATTCGGTCGCTGACGGCAGAAAAAATATGAGCAATGTGATGCTGAACTTTCATCTGCGGTATTTGATATTTTTGGGCTAATTCTTCTCCTAAAATTGTCGTTCGGTACAAAGGATGCAAATCGGTTAAAATTACATCGGGTTTGATTTTTTCTTTTTTAAAATAATCCAAAACCGCTTTTTTATACTTTAAAAAATTGTTCTCAGCCAGCAAATCGCCAAAATTTTCAGAGACAAAAATATTACCATTTTTAAAAACAGCGAAAACTCCGGCAGATTCCGCGCCAAGAGCCAATATAATCTCTTTTTTCCTGATTGGAAGTTTAATTAATTTCATAATTATAGTATATCACAAAACATCATTTGTCATAATTGCTTAAAAACTGTATAATATAAATATAGATAATTATAAATAATAATGCCTAAATTAAAAACAGCGATTATCAGCTTGACTTGTTGCGAAGGATGCCAATTCGCGATTTTGGATTTGGGGGCAAAATTATTAAAAGTCGCTGAATTTCTGGATTTGGATAATTTTCGCCTTGGCTCCAGCCATAAAAGTACGGGGCCATACGATGTTATTTTTATGGAAGGAACTCCAATCACGGATGAAAATATAAGCGTTTTAATCAAAGCCAGAAAACAAACAAAAATTCTCGTAGCGCTGGGAGCATGCGCGGATTTAGGCGGAGTGGCTGAAATTAAAAATTACTCAAAAATCGGACGCGGCAAAATGATGAGCTATGTTTATAAGAATATTGAGGGAATTAACAACCCCAAAATCAAGCCGATTTCCGCTTATGTAAAAGTAGACGGTAAAATTCCCGGCTGCCCAATCGACAAGGATGAATTTGTCAGATTTGCACAAGAGTTAATTGCCGGAAAAATTTATAAAATTCCAGATATTCCCGTCTGCTATGAATGTCAATTAAAAGAAAATAATTGCTTGTTGCAGGAAGGAAAACCCTGTTTTGGCCCGGTTACGCTGGGCGGATGCGGTGCTATTTGTCCGTCAAATAATTTTATCTGTGAAGCCTGCCGCGGACCAATAAGGGAAAAAAATTTACCCAGTTTAAAGAAAATTATCGGCAAAAGATTGTCGGCTAAAGAAATGATGAAAATCGCGGAAATACATGGAGTGAAAGATGAACTGGAAAGAACAAATCAAGATTAGTGAGTAATGCGCAATACCGATTATTGTTATTCAGAAATTTCTTTTAAAATTCTAAATTCGAATCACGAAATTCGAAACAAATCACAATTTCCAAAATTCAAAATTCCAAACAAAATCGTTTAGAATTTGAGATTTATGATTTTGAATTTGTTTAGAATTTCGGATTTAGAATTTCGGATTTTAAAGTTTCGTATAATGTAAAAATAAATTTTATTAAAATTAAATTATGCGCATCGTTATAGACCATATCGCCCGAATCGAGGGCCACGCCGGATTTATCGGCAAAATCGTCAACGGCAAAATCGCCGAAGCCAAAATTGAAACGCAGGAAGGCGCGCGGCTATTTGAATCTCTTCTTATTGGCCGCCATTATTTTGACGCCCCTGTAATTACAGCGCGGATTTGCGGAGTTTGCCCCGTAATACATATGCTAACGAGCATAAAGGCGATTGAAAATGCGTTCGGAATCGACCCGCACCCCTTGACAGTCACTCTCCGGCAATTAATGCTTGCGGGCCAAACCATCCAAAGCCATACTCTGCATTTGTATTTTTTAGTATTAGCGGATTATTTTAATGCCGATAGCGGAATTGAATTTGCCCAAAAATATCCCGAGGACGCGAAAGAATTTTTAGCCTTAAGAGATTTTGGCAACAGAATTGTAGAAATTATCGGCGGAAGAACCATTCATCCGCTAACTCCAAAAACTGGCGGGTTCACTAAGCTGCCTGATACTAAAAAACTGGCTAAACTATCGGCGGAAATTCCGCAGAATATGGCAGCCGCGAAAAAACTGCTTAATATCATTAGCAACGTCCCTCTGCCAGAATTCAGCCGTTCTACCAATTATGTGGCCATGCGCGATAATATTGGCTATTTGCCCTATGAAGGATTAATATGCTCTACTCAAAACCACTCAATGAGCGCTGAAAAATTTATTAAAACAATCAGAGAAACTGAAACCATCCACACGCCTTCAAAAAGAGCAAAAATTCATTCAAAAGGATACTTAGTCGGCGCGCTATCAAGGATTAATTTGAATTCGAAAAAATTAAATCAAGAAGCGGCAATTGAGCTTAAAAAATTAAATGTTACCATCCCCTGTTTTAACTCTTTTTACAATAATATTGCTCAGGCCATTGAAATAATCCATTTAATAGAAGAGGCAAAAGTCTTGCTTGATGAATACTTGTCGGAGATAAATGATCTTGGAATAAATGAAATTAATAATCAATTTAAGCCAAAAACTTCATACGGAGTTGGCGCCCTTGAGGCTCCCCGCGGAACGCTTTTTCATGCTTATAAATTTAACAGGGAGGGATTGATTGTTTCGACTAATATTATCACGCCAACCGTTCAATCCATAGCCAACCTTGAAGAGGACCTAAAAGTATGGCTAAAAACTCGCGAAAGAGGCAGCCAGATTAATATAGAAGAAGAAAAAAAAGCGGTTATGAAACTTATAAGGGCATACGACCCGTGCATCACCTGCGCAACGCATTAAACTAAAACTGCTGTTTTGAAATTTTAAATTTCTAATTTTGAATTTTGAATGAATTTTAAATGATTAAATTTTGAAATTAAGTAATTAGAATTTGATTCGAAATTCAAAATTAATAATTCAAAATTAATTCCGTGCACGACTTACTCGCCGCCAAAGACATAATCGACGAAGTCGTCGAAAACGCAAATAAAAATAACCTTAAAAAAATTTCCAAGGTATTTATTGAATTGGGAAACAAAGAATACAGCCACGGCAATCATTCACATATAGATATAATCGAACCGGAAAATCTGGAATTTAATTTGAAACTGGCGGCAAAAAATACCGTGGCAGAAAATGCGAAATTTATCATAAAAAAATCCGACATTCCGGATATTTTAGTGAAAGAAATAGAGGGGGAATAAGATTAAATCTATCGGCCTTTCTGTCATTGCGAGCCCTGTACTCGGGGCGCGGCAATCTGATTATAATGTCAAAATCCAAATATCAAATGTCAATTCAAATTAAAAATCCAAATGTCAAAAAACAATTTAATCTTTAAGATTTGCCATTGATTTGAAATTTAGCATTTGATCCTTAATATTAAAAATCTGTTTTTAAAAAACAGATTTTTAATTTTTATTTTCTTTTAAATATTCCTCGATTATTTCACCGGTAGTTTGAATTAATTTTTCAGGTAAATTATCAAAACTAAACCATTTGATTAATTAATTCAAAATTATTGTTAATAATAATCGGTTTCATTGCCAAAACTTCTTCCTTATATGAAATATTAGGAACTGGATTTAAAAGAAAAATTTTCTTTTTATGATAAAAAGCTAATCCCATTTCTATCAATGTATTTGCTCCAATATAATTTGGAATATTATTTTTATGGTAGTTTAAAATCAAAATTGCGTCTGCCCAAACCACATTATCAAAATGAATTCTCATTGCTTCTTCTTTTCTATCCCAAACCCATGTTTCCCCTGCATTAGCGGTTTTACGAATAGTATGATATTTTTTAGCCGATATTATATTCCCCTTTTCGTCTTCAACTTCTAAAAGCGGAAGTCTTACTTCATGCTTTTCTTTTTCAAGTTGTTCTTTTGCTTCTGACATCTTATCGCTAAAAACAAGACTGCCGCAAATTGTTATTTTCATATTTAATAAATTGATGTCTCCTTTTTATCGTTTACAATCAGCGCGCCGCAGCCAACGCCGATATAATCAATACAGGGAGTCATAAAATCATTTTAGCATATTAACATTTAAACATTTTAACAAAAATTAAATCAATAGGCATTAACGCATTTCTTTACTCCGCTTTCAAGCTCTGCGCATAATTCAAAATCTTCGCCTCCTTTTAATTGTCTATACTCAAAAGGCAATTTTGTTTTAGAATCCAAAGGAATTGTATCTAAATAACTTGAGTTAGAATACGTTTTTTTTCAGTCACCAATTGCTGCAACGATACGGGGTACATACCATTATGATCATCAGCGTACAGCATTAAAGGAGCTTGCAAAGATTGAATATGCACTTGGCGCTGCGCATCCATCGCCTTATCTCTGGCGCTACTTAAAGATACAAGAACGATTGACCCGATAATAAATCCAAAAAACAATAAAACCCCTAAAAATCCCGCAATTATAAATTTTATTTTTTCTCCGCTGGAAAAAACCGGAGCTATGTCCCCTTTTATCGCTTTTAGATTTTTATAAATTAAAAATGTATATATAACGGTTAGCGGAGCAAGCAAGAAACTAACAATACTTCCTGCAAAACTCACAATTGCTCCAACCGCAGATAACGAAGCACTTTTTGTTAATCCGGCAACGAAGTTTATTATCCAGCCAGGTATTCCAAAAATAAAGCTTATTCCCCCTAAAATCAACCCTAAAAATAGTAGTCTCCAAAATATTTCCCACCAATATCCTGTAATATAGGATTTGCTTTTTAATAATGCGTTCATACCGCCCAAATCTTCCGCGACTACAATTATAGCTGTAAGGCTAAACCAAATTGCAAATATTATTCCAGGAATAATTAACAATAAATATCCGCCCATAACTATAATTCCGGAAAGCAATCCGACCCAAAAAATAGATCCGATTTTATGCCAACCGCGCCGATATGATTCTTTTACCCCAATATTTTCTTCAGTGTCTTTAATCGCATAAATTAAAGATGCTTGACTCCAATATTGTAATATAATCATTCCAAAAAACAATGGCATAAAAAGAATAAACATCGCGGGTGAATTAAAAAATTGTATTCCTAATGTACCAGCAATAACAATACCAACAAATATCATTACCATAATCATCGGAGCTAAAACAATTCCAATAAAAATTTTAAATCTCGCCTTGTAAATTCCCCATGATTCTTTTAATAAATCTGTCGGGGATGACAAAGTCGTCACGCCTTGCTCAGACGGCGCCGGCGCGATTGGAATATTTTGCTCAGCATAGCGAAACGCTTCCTTGATATCGGCCATTTGCCAGCCGGCGGAAGTTAAAGCAGTTTTAATCTCTTCCTTATTTAATCCTTTTTCAATTTGCGCTTTTATGTAATCGATTATTTCCCTGTTTACCATATTTTTACTCTCTTCTATCTTTATAAAAGATAAGTTTTAAAAATTAATTATTGATGTTATTAAAATACTTATAATATCCTAGTTAAATTATTTTTTTAAACCTTCGTCAAAATTATAAAACCATAGAACTGGGAATTACCTGCGAATGCATGCGCCGCATATTGCGCAAGGTTCCCATTTCAAAAATAAAATCGATGAGATGGTTGAAGTTTATTTTAGGCATGTTTTTACAAAATTTTTGTTAAATTATTAACATGTTTAAATGTTAAAATAATTTCGAGTGGACTCTGCCGGATTCGAACCGGCGACCTCCTCATTGCAAATGAGGCGCTCTACCAACTGAGCTAAGAGCCCTGGCCGCACCTCATTGCATTCGGGCGGAATTTTCAATAAACGGTTTCAAAATTTAGTCATTTAAAATTCATTCAAAATTTAAAATTATAAATTTAAAATTTTCGATTTGTGGGCGCACATGGACTCGAACCATGGACCTCGTCATTATCAGTGACGCGCTCTAACCATCTGAGCTATGCGCCCAAAAACTTATTTTATCTTACCAAAAAAATAATAAAAAAGCAAGCATGAATTAGTCCGTAAAGTCAAAATACGAGATTGCTTCGCCGCCTGCGGGCTTCTCGCAATGACAAAAACAAAACACAACAACAAACGGAATTTAAAACAAAAATCGCGCCTTTTAACGAGCGCGGCTTTTTGTTTTATCTAAAAAGAGCATAGAAAGATATAAACTTTCGCCTTTTTAAAAAAGGCGAAAATAAATACAGTCTTTTATGGTTGTCCTATTTCAGCTTTTAAAAAGATGCTGACAAACTTTTATAAATTCCAATAAATTGGAACGACCTTATGGTAAAACTTATAACCGCCAACTTATAACTAATAACAAAATTGTTATGGGTTATTTGTTTTGAGCTATGAGTTAATTCACCTTACTCCTTAGAAAGGAGGTGATCCATCCACAGGTTCTCCTACGGATGCCTATAATAACCATAAAAGCTATACTACCCTAAAAACAAAAAGTAAAACGCACTAAGGCTTAATTTTCAATGTTCTGGATGCTATTTACTAGTTAAATATATACCGTAACTAGCCACTTGTCAAGCAATGTCGCCAGTCTCTTTTCTTCTCTTCTGAAGCATTTCAAAGTCTTTCTCTGTCATTGGTTTATAGATTATTTCCATAAGCCTAATGGTTATTGGCAAAATGAATTTGAGCAGGCATAACTTGCTAAAATTCAATGAAAAAATTTGATAAAATTGTAAAATTTGATAAAATTAATAATAGTTGCATTCATAACGATAACAAAACTTATTATGAAAAAAAATTAACCA
>JAHILZ010000065.1 GCA_018896765.1 Patescibacteria group bacterium
CTCCTTTGAAATTGACTTTAGAAAGAGGAATGGAAATTATGGCAGAAGACGAGTATTTGGAAATAACGCCCAAAAGCATCCGCCTCCGAAAAAAATTCCTCACCGGGATTGAAAGAACAAGAGCGAAGAGGAAGGGTTGATAAATTTATCGTAGTATATTATTATATAAGTATTATGGAAGGTTTAGAAAAGATTCCCAAAAAATTTGCTATTCGGGTTCACTTGGGGGAGGATGGTATTTGGTGGACTGATTCTCCCGATATTCCGGGTTGTTATTCTCAAGGCAAAACCCAAGAAGAAGCCATCTTAAATATGAAAGACTCCGTCTTTACTTATTTTGGCGTTCCCGCGCGATTGTCTGAACCTTCGCTCTTAAAGGTAGAAGGCGAACTTCAATTTGAATTAGCGACTAACTGATATTAATTTTATGGGCGAAAAACTGCCAGTTTTCTCTTCAAAGAAGTTCATCCGGGCCGCTAAGCGGCTCGGTTTTAAGATTAAAAAAGGCGGGAAGGGTAGTCATACTCGTTTAGTTCATCCAAAATCCAACATTATTTTATCCGTGCCAAAGGCGCAAACTGTTTCTGTTGGCATTAGACATCAACTTATTAAGAATTTGGAAAAAATTGGAATTTCGCGCGAAAAATTTATCAAACTTCTTTCGGTTGGATTGTTGCTTATAATTAAAAACTTATTCAAGGATTAAAAAACAAGAGTGAAGAGGAAAAGTTAAGATCGGGGACAGTCCCTATACGGCATAGGGACTGTCCCCAAAAACTAAAATTATGGAAAAATATTCTTTTGAAAACACAAAACAAGAAGAAAACATAATAAAAGAAAAAGTTGAAATCGGAAATGTGGAAGAGCGCGAAAAAGAAAAAGATAATATTAAAAAAATTAATATTCCTGGATTTAAAGAGATTGAATATACCGAAAAAGTAATAAATTTCCCAAAAAACATTATTGAAGAAACAGGCGGGGTGGAGGGATATGTAAGAAAGACAATTTCATGGAATGAACTTTTGAAATTTTGGGATATTAATGATGATGATTGGGGAAAAATGGAAAAAGGTCATAATCTATTTTCCAGAGAAGATGCTGAAGAAGAAAATGAGATAAACAAAAATATGGGTGGTAGTGGAATTTATGGAGAAAATAATTTGAAGGAACTTCCATCCAAAAAATCTGTAGAAAATTTCAAACGAGCAAATGGTATTGAGTTAATTATAAAAGAATTAACTAATAATGAGTTTATAGGTCAAACTTTAAATCATGTTATAAATAGAGGAAATACCATAAAAGATGAAACTTTTGGAAAAAATAAAATGCTTGAAGAAATAAAAATTACAGACTATGAACGAATTTATGATACTAAAACTAACAAACTTTTATTCGCTGAGGAAACTGAAAAAAAAGAAGAAAAAAAAGAAGAAATGAAAAATAAAATTAAAAAAAACAATGGCACCTATTCTCAGTCAAATTTTGGTTTTAATTTAACTAATCCGGAAAAATTTTGGAGAGGTTATCATTTTGAAGAAAATTACGACGCAGACAGTCCTTCCGTAGAACACATAGTCCTTGGATTTAAAATGGATACACACAATACTGCTCTAAGAAAATATTGTGAAAAAGTTATAGAATTGTTGGGTATCCAAGAAAGACTGAAAGAGGAAAATTTTATCAGTAGAGATGAATATATACACGATATTCAGGCAAAGGAAACTATAATATCATTATTATTACCTATAAAAGAAAGAGGTATAGATAACACAATCTTTCCGTCAAATCCTAGCGATAAGATCAAAGCAACAGCAAAGCATACTGTAATATTTGGCCATCAAGACCAAGGCGAACATCCAAGAATTCCTATTGTTAGAAATCATCCTGGAATAAAAAATTTGAAATTGTGTCATGCTGATTACGCGCTTATACCAACGAAGAATGGAATAAATATTTTAGAAATGATAACGACTCAAGAAAGCAAAGAAGAAAGTATATAAGATTGGGGGCTGCCCCCGTTACGGGAGCAGCCCCCAAAACTATTTTACCCCAGTGATTTGACATTGTTGATATAATTTGATAACTTGTTTAAGTAATGCCTACGATTCATCAATTAATTAAGAGGCCGAGGAAGACGGCGAAGAGGAAACCAAAAGCCCCGGCTCTTTGGAAAAGTTTTAATTCGCTTAAGAATA
>JAHILZ010000066.1 GCA_018896765.1 Patescibacteria group bacterium
CGAAGTTCTCAATAAAATCGGGAGGCCTTTAAATTTGAGAACCGCGGTATTGATCGGCGGAGAAAATATGGGCCGACAAATTCGCGATATTAAAAATAATCCCCATATTATTATCGCCACGCCCGGCCGGCTCGTTGACCATATGACGCAGCGGACGGTTAATCTGAATAATGTCGCAATCCTGGTGCTTGACGAAGCGGACCGCATGCTGGATATCGGATTTATGCCGCAAATAAAAAGAATATTGCAAAATGTGCCGCAAGACCGGCAAACCATGCTGTTTTCCGCGACCATGCCGCCGAAAATCATCGCTCTTGCCAACTCCTATATGAAGCTTCCAGTAAGAGTTGAGATAGCTCCGTCCGGCACCGCCGCCGCCAATGTCACGCACGAAATTTTTTTCGTAAACAAAGAATCAAAACTGGCTTTACTTGAATCATTGCTGAAAGAATACCGGGGAAGCGCGCTTGTTTTTTCCCGGACAAAATACGCCGCCAAAAGAATTACTACAGCCGTCAAAAATATGGGGCATACCGTCGCCGAGATTCATTCCAATCGGAGCTTGAGCCAGCGCACGCAAGCGCTTTCCGGTTTTAAGACAGGCCAATACCGGGTCTTGATAGCGACAGATATTGCCGCCCGGGGCATAGACGTGGTCAATATTGAACTCGTGATAAATTATGATTTGCCGCAAAATCCCGAGGACTACGTGCACCGCATCGGACGAACCGGACGCGCCGGACATTTGGGCCACGCTATTTCTTTTGCCACGCCAAACCAAAAATTTGACATTAAGGCGATTGAGCGCCTGATTAAAAAACAGCTGCCAGTATCCCCTCTTCCGTCATTGCCAAAAAGACAGGCCTTTCTCCAGAGTCCTTTGGCTTATCCGGCTAAACGCCGCGGATTTTCCAAAAATTATCCTTCCGCTTCCGGCAATTTCTTTAGCCGCCGCAGGAAACCCGGATTCAGGCACAAAAAATGGTAAAAATGCATCAAAAAAACCCTTCGCAAGAAGGGTTTTTAAAATTGCTTGCGATGAGCGAAGTAGAAGCGGCTCCGGGTGTGGGATGTCTGCCTGCCGTAAGAAACCCGTGTTTAGGCCTAAAAAATAAATTTGTCTTTTAAGCGCCCCATGAGGCGTTTTTGCTTATACCAGCATTGACAAATTTTTCGCAACGTTTAGAATGAAATTAGTAAACAGGAGGTATAAAATGTCCTTTAACACAAAAAAACTAAAACGCGGGTCGAGAGTACTCACCCGAAACGGACCCGGAGAACTTGTTTCCTGCGGAGGAATGGGCGTGGGAGTGGGAGTGGAATTAGACAGACCTTGGGCGGGAAGTAAATTTGTCTTTTTCGGAGAAGCCGAGGAAATAGTTGTAGAAAGCAATTTTACCTTAGTCCGAATAATCAATCTCGGAAGTCTCGCTCCCAGATTGATAGCAGGCGCGCAAAATTATCTCTCTTGGGATGAATGCCGGAATGCTCTGGAAGAACCTTTCGCTTTGAATGAAACCTTGGTTGCCCTGAATTTTGAAAAAAGAATACTTGAAAGCAACAGGCGACTCGGAAACGCTGACCTGTACCAGATTCTTGAAACAGGATTGAGCATCTATCAGCCCGCAGAAGCCAAATTATATTCTTCCTTGAAAAAAGCTGAAGAAGCTTGGAAGAAAAATATTGATGCTCTATCGGGAACAAGCGGCGATATTCTTCTCTGCGCTTTGCTTGATCTTGAGAATAAGCGGATACTGGCAAAAGCTGTTTTTGCCGCCACTCAAGTGGTTTCGAAAGAAATTTTTTAGTAAAAATAATGTCTCCTGAAGGAGGCATTTTTTTATCAACGGTACAAAATATTTGATAATTTCAGCGCTTGCCAGATACGGATTTGACAAATGAGGCAAAAACACTATAATATTTCAGAGTAGCTAATTAAATGGCTATTTTTAAAATTTATTCCGGCGTAGCGCAGCGGTAGCGCAGGGGACTGTTAATCCCTTGGTCGCAGGTTCGAATCCTGCCGCCGGAGCATTTCAGGACACTTGTTATATTCTACAAGTGCGTTAAAGGGCTTTTTCATTTCAAATAAAAGCCTTTTTTCGTTTAAACGGCAGTTCTGAAGTAAATAATTCAGTAATTGCCGTTTTTCGTTTGGTTCAGAACTTTCAAAAATTTCTGAAGCCCTTTGAGATAGGCTTATCACTTGATTTACAGCAACAAAGTAGCTTTCATCTGCTATGCTATGCCGTTGCATTTCCTCAAGTAATTCTTGTTGCTGTTCTTTATATTCTTTTAACTTTTTGTCATACATATCACTAGTAATACTGCCATCAATTCTTAAATCAACCATAGCGTTTAGCCGTTTTTCAATTTTATCGTATTCTTTTTTCAAGTTTTCCATTGCCTCTATATGAAATGCGTTTTCCGATTGATTTACTTTTCTCAATTCAGTTGTTAATTTTTCAGCGTCTTTATTTTTCAGTTTTAAATCTTTCAAAACTTCACGGATTGGGGCTAATAAATCCTTTTCACTTATATAAGTCCTTTTATCGTGTATATTGTGATAATTCGTGCAACTATAATAAACATAGCCTTTAGGGTTTTCCGCTGTTATAGTGCAACCGCAAGCGGGATTGGCGCATTTTATCAATCCTCGCAAGATATAGGGCTTGGAAGCGTATTTAAAGGGTTTCTTATGGTATCCTATCCTTACCTCTTGAACTTTATCAAACAATTCTTTGGGTATTAAAGGCGTATATTTATTTGGATATAATTTTCCTTTAATCCTCATTATTCCGTAATAAAAAGGATTTTTTAAGGTATGCTCTATTTGGCTGATCGTAAGCGGTTTAGGGTTATCTGTATTGCTTCTTAATCCCAATTTTTCCATTTCGTTTTTTATAGTTCGCATTGAAGCGTTGCCGCTTGCATACATTTCAAATATCTTTGCGATAAAAGGCGCTCTTGCTTGGTCTATGGTTATATCTTTATCGCCTTTTTCATTGATTATATTTTTATAGCCAATAGGGGCTTTACCTATCCACTCGCCTTTTTTGATTTTTTGCTCGTAAGCTCTTTTTACATTGTCGCTGATAGCGTCTGAATAGTATTTTGAAAGCCCTAGATTTATTCCAAAATGAAATTTCTCTACCGCCGATATTTTTGATGTAAGGATTAAATTATCAGAGGCAAAATGCAATTCTATCTGGTCTTTCATTGCCAACTCATAAAGGTAAGCCACTCTTTTGTCAAAAACATTGCGAGAAAATCTATCTACTTTATCAAAGCATACCGCAACTTTTTCTTTTGTTGATTTTAAGTAGTCTAAAATCTTATCAAATCCATCCCTTTTGGTTTTATAGGCGCTTTCGTCAAAGCTATAGGTTTTTATTATCTGAAATTTCTTTTGCTTGCAATAATTTTCCAAACGGCTAACTTGAGCCGGTAAAGAATTACCCGCCTCTTTTTGTTCTTCCGTTGAAACTCTGGCTAAAATTATAGCTTTCATATTTTTACTGCCTTTAGTTTTTTATGAAATTCAGGCTCATAACTATAATTGCCGTTTTTAATAATTTCAGTAAAGAAATTATTATAATCTTCGGGACTGATAATATATCCAAAGTATTTTCTTTTTCCTTTCAATGCTTTATTTAATTC
>JAHILZ010000098.1 GCA_018896765.1 Patescibacteria group bacterium
GAATACTTTTTACGATTTTTTTTGATTAGATTTGTCATAGATTTTTTGAGGTTAGATTTTTACAATTTCATTTTAACAAATACACGCGAGATTGTAAAAACCTGTCCTGTTAGGTTTCCTTAGCCTACTGGTTCAGTATATATAGGACTAATCACTTTCAGAAAATTTATTATTTGGGGCTATCTCTTATTTTTTACTAATTATAAATATACAATATGCTTTTAAATTTTATTAAAAAAATATCAGGTTTGGGTTTATTTTTTTCTTTTTTTACAACAATTTTCTTTGCAGAAGCTATTATGCATTTTTCAAGATGTTATGGTTTTGATTGCATGTTGATTTTTCCATTAATAATCTGTCCAATAGGGATTTTAGCATTTATTTTTATTCCATTATCATATAGATTTGGGAGTCGGCTTCAAAAAAAATCATTGAATGTAAGAAAACAGAACATAATATTACTAATTATAGGAATAATTTTAATAGAAGTTATTACCGCGCTTCCGCTGGCAATCACATACCAATATCGTTCTTTGTCATTCATTGGAAAAAGAGAAAAATTTGATCAAGAAACGGTTCGTATTCTAGAAACCCATGTTTCAGATCCAGTTAACTTTTTTTTCTGGAAAAACGGCTATCTTCCATACGATTTAAATGAAATTATTGATTATGCTGTTAAAGCAAGATTTGAGTCTGTCAGAAAATTAAGTAAAAATCGTTATTTGGAAATTATTAATGATAAAAAAAGAAAAATAACTTATGAAAAAAATGGAGATATTGAATATTTAATATGCGCTAATTTTAAAAAACCATTTAATAAATTTTTTAATAAATATTTATTAAAATTAGACTTTGAGCTTGGATATGAACATCAATATTATCATGGGGTTGGAAAAGAATGTTTTAAAAAAACTGTTGATATTCCTGACGATATATACTTTGGCATAATTGACGATGTAGCTATGAATGAAAGATTGGGACACATAAAAGAATGTATAAAAGGAGGAGAAAATATTAATAACTGTTATCGTCGCTGTTGTAAGAGTAAGTCAGACATGTATATAAAGGAAAATGAGATTTGCGCTAAATTTTTTACAAACAATATCGTTATGACAGAACAGGCAATTGCGCATCTTAAAAAAGTATTTAATAAACCCGAATACAATAAATATTCCAATTTTTATAATAAATATTTTATTTTTAGGCATAAAAGCGGGGAGCAGTGTTTTGTGTTTTAGACACTGGTAAATAATTAGAATTCTGCATAGTTAATTTTGGATAAATACGATATACGCGCAACCTTAGGTGTTTATTATGGCGTAGGCGATGAAGCTAATATTTTTTCTAACAGTATTTTCACGAAACTCAAAAAATGCAAGAAAGGAAATGCAAGAAAGAAGTTGTGATCCAATAATTAAAGAAATAAAAAAAATAGCCCCAAATAATATTTTGCCTGTCGGCAAAATAAAAAACTTTTAATTACATCATATAACAGCGTATATCTGGTTCGCGCTTGGCTAACGTCAAATGCTCACCCATATTTTGCTCCGCTACGCTCCGCAAAACATCAGATATACGCGAACGTTATACGCAATAATAAAAAGCCTTTTTTGTTTTTATAATAATTTTGGCAATTTATTTTTTTGCATGGTCGGGTATAGCTTGTTATATTGTTATATAATTTAATAATTAACAAGAAAAAATATGAAGGAACAATATAAACCATCAGAGGAGGAAATAAACAAGGCATAGGAAAACATGTCCGACGTTGAAAAGGAGCAAAACGTCGAAAAAGAAAAATTTTTGAAAGTAAGGGAGGCGATAGAAAAATATAAAAAAGATGACATTGAGAAAATTTCAGAAAAAATTATCGAAAGGTTTTTAAGTGATAAAAGATTCAAAGAATTAACGGAACATACTCTCAATCTTCCAAACCATGCCAATTATGGTGCACATGAGGAGGGCGTCTTTCGACATCTTATTAGAGATCTAATCGGCAAAGAGATTTGTGAAGGCGATGAATTAAATGAAATTCTTTATGGACTTGTTTTTGAGAAAGTAATGGCTGAAAATCAGGATTTGAATAAATTCCTTCGGGAATATATTAAAAAAGTCCAGAGTGATGACAGCGAGGCATGGAATAAAAGACATAGCAGGGATGAACTTAGAGAATATCATTATATGGAAGACAGAATAAGTAGAGAATTAAGCCCAGATTATTATCAATTTAACCAAGGTAAAGCAATGACAAAATATATTCTAGGAGAAAAATAAATTGCCAAAATTATTATTAAATAGGAGGAGGCTTTTTATTACAGCGTATAACAAGGGATATCTGGCTGAGCAGATGAGGATGAATTTATAATTTTCTTTATTGAAATGGTTTTTTAATTTTTGGATTTACTTTTGCAACTAAAAACCACCTCATTTGAGATGGCTTTTAGTGCGGTAGGCAGAGGAATCGAACCCCATGCCTGTAAGAGCATCAACTGGATATCAATCAGCATCCCAGACCACCGGGAAATACCTACCACCTACCACGATTATTATTATAGCACAAAAAAATAACAACCCCAAAATTTTGAGATTGTTATTATTGATGCCTAGGCATTAGAGTTCCACTAATTGATATCCTGCAATAAGCATAGCACATATATTACAAATGTCAAGCTAATTTATCCACAAGCAAATCCAAAAATTAAAAAACTGTAATATTAGGTAAAATTATAAATTCATCCTCATCTGCTCCGCGCAAATTTTAATTCTTTCTTCTCTCAATTAATGATATAATGTAGAAAGAATTAAAACTTCAGATATCCCTGACGTTATGTGTAATCATTTTTTTAACAATTTGATTATTTGCAGAGAGATTTTTAAAAATAAGGATGAAAATTTAATTTTTTTCTTTATAATAAGGGGGAAAGCGGAATTTCTCCGCTTCGCTCCGAAATGAATAAATTTATAAACTTTTAATTTTTAACAAAATATTATGAAAAAACATTTAACAATTGCAGGAATAGGAATCGTAGTTTTAGTTTTGGCATTTTTTACTTGGCAACATTTCACCCAGACTCCTAGTCAACCTCATGTTATTCAAGACACAAAAAGTAATATTGCTGGAAATTATTTGGGAAGCGATTATAAAGGAAATTATGTTTGGGGCGGAGCTATGAATTTGGCATGGAATGAATTAAATGAAAATATATTAAAGGAAAAATTACAACTAAATACTGATGACAAAATTGCCTTAGAAATGGCATCAAAATTAAATAATGCCCCATTTTCTAAAAGTGATTTAGATGAAGAGAGTTATTATATAAAAAGTGGCTATGGGCAAAGTACTGTTGACGAAATCAATCGTGAATCAAAAAAGAAATTTCCCTCAAAAAGTTTTGGTGATTTAGAAATGAATTTAGCTCCAAGAGATATTATTTCTTATGCTTATTTTTTAAAGGAAGTGGAATATGAAACGAAATTTGAGAAAGATACCGCTTTATTTAACGGACAAAAGGTAAAAGGTTTTATCGCGGATAATAAAGCCCAAAGAGAAAATGTAAAAATTATAAAATACGAAAATGATGATAAATTCATTATCAAGTTACAACTTAAAGATAAAAGTGACGAATTGATTTTGGCAAAAGGATATGACATGAAAAATCCTCAAGATATTGTAAATGAAATAAATACAAATAATAAACAGTATCTTTCAACTATTGGTGAATCAGATCGTTTTAAAGCTCCAAAATTACA
>JAHILZ010000067.1 GCA_018896765.1 Patescibacteria group bacterium
AATCAACGCCGTTCATTCCTTCGATTTTAAACAATTTGATCGCCCTGATGTCCGCTGCCGGGCTTATAGTCGCGGTTAAACAGGTTCTAAGCATAGCTAAAAAAAGCGAGTAAAATATAAACTTCTAAGAGGATTGAATAATATGCCTGAAATAAAAAAATATCTTCATTGCGTTATTAATGGTAAAGTCTCCAAAGATAGATTTAATAATCTTAAAGGAATGGAAGAAAAAGCCGTTCATGTGATTTGCCAAGGGAATTTTTCTTGTCTTGTGAGCGATACCGCTTGCGATCATTATCCTTTATGGAGAGAGCATATTGTTGGACATCAGGGACCAATTGAAGAAGCGATGAAATGTTATGATGTTCTTCCTTTTAGTTTTAGCAATATTGCGAATACGGAAGAGCAAGTGAAAGAAAAAATTCTAAAAGAAAGAAGTTCTGAATTTGAAAGACTTTTTCAAGAATTTGGCGGCAAGACAGAAGTTGGCTTGAAAGCGCTTTGGCCGGATATGAAATCTGTTTTTCAAAAAATTAGTGAAAAATCTCCGGAGATTCAGCACTTAAAAAAGAATCCTCGCTTAACATATCAGCAAAAAATATTTGCAGGAGAACTTATTGAGAAGTTATTGAAGAAAAAAAAAGAAGAAGAAGCAAGAATTATGCTTGAAGCCGCTGAAGGTTTATCTGAAGATTTCAAAGAATCGCAACTTATCGGAGAAAATATGATTCTCAATGCCGCCTTTTTGATTAAAAAAGATCAAAAGAAACCGTTTGATCAAAGAATAGGAAAGCTGGAGAAAAAGCATAAAGACATCAAGTTTCGTTATTCCGGTCCGTTTCCTCTCTATAACTTTGTTAATTTAGAAATACATTTAGTTTAATTTATATGTTTATAATTGATGACTTTTTAATCTGGATGGCTGAAAAATTGCGCGATATGGCGTATCAGGAAATTACCGACGAATCAAAGTTAAAAGAAGAGCTTCTTAAACTCCGCACGCTCTATGAATTGGACGAGATTAGCGAGGAAGAATATCAGAAAAAAGAGGACGAGATATTAAGAAGACTGGAAGCCATCCGAGAAGAAAAAGCGCGGACTGGAATTAAAAAGTAATAATTAACTATGGCTAAATTAAAAATAAAAAAAGGTCGAAAAAAAGCGATTTTGTCAAAGAGAAAAGGCAAACAAAAACCGCTGTCATCTTCTCGCTCCGGTTTATTAAAACAAGAAAGCGAAAAAGTGGCGGCTGGCTTTGCAAAATCCGGCGCGAAAGATGAAGTCGGCTTAAATAACTTAAAAAATAAATCTATGACAACAAAAGACATAACTGAAAAAGCGAAAAAAGAACTAGTAAGCCTAACTGAATTCAAATCTCCAAATGCCATTGGAGTGAAAAAAGAAGGCAATGAGTGGGTGATTATGATAGAGCTAATTGAGAAAGAATCTATTCCATACGGAATGGATGTCTTGGGAACTTATGAAGTTCACGCTGATCAAAACGGCGGCATTCTTAACTATAAGCGCGTTGATCTTCGCAAAAGAGTTGACACTACTTTGAATCCGGAAGTTTAATGAATTGATCAAAATAATCAAATATGATATGAAAGGATTTTATCTTTACGGAATTTGTCCCGTTTTGAAGTTAGAAAGATCGCGGGATATGGAAGCGGATATAAAAGGCATTGACGATGTTGGAAATATTTTTCTTGTGTCTCATAATGATATAGCGGCGGTAGTTAGCGAGGTTTCTTTAGAGGAGTTTGACTCGGAGGAAATTCAAAGAAAGGCAAAGGAAGATTTGCAGTGGATAAAAGACAAAGCTTCGCGGCATGACGAAGTTATTAAGGCGGCAATAAAAATAAATGGAGATTCGCTTGCGATTATTCCTATGAAGTTCGGGACTATTTTTAAAACGAAAGAAGGTTTGTCAGGCTCTTTGAGAAAAAATTATTTAAAATTCAGAAAATTTCTTGAAGTCTTAGAAGGAAAAGAAGAATGGTCAATGAAAGTTTATCTAAAGGCGCGGCTTTTAGAAAGCGAAATTAAAAAAACCTCGGCGATTATTAAAGAAAAATCAAGAGAATTATGTTCCATGCCTGCCGGCAGAACCTACTTTTTGGAAAAAGAGATAGACGAAATGGTTGCGGTAGAAGCCAGAAAATCCATAAGCGGCTATATTTCTATTTTTTTTGAGAAGATTAAACCGCTGGCCGAGGAAGCAAAAGAAAATAAAATTCTTGAGAAAGAGATAACGCAAAAAAGAGAGCCGATGATTTTTAATGGAGCGTTTTTGGTAAAAAAAGAAAAGGTCGACGAGTTTCAAAAGGAGATTCAAAAACTGCGAGCCGAATATGAAAAAATAGGTTTTACTTTTGAATCAAGCGGTCCATGGTCTCCGTATAATTTTGTGTAATTTATTTTATGAAGCACCCGCAAATTTACCCCGTTAGAAATCAAAACTCGGCAGATAAGATTTATAACGGATGTAATTAAGAGAAAAATTATGAAGATTTCTAACGGGGTGAAAACATTAAAAAATATCGCGACCCAGGAGAGGCCGCCTATAGAGGAGCGAACCACTCTTGTAGACGCCTTAGATAAAGTTTTGGAAAAAGGGGCGGTTGTGGATGGAGAAATCGCTATACGGGTCGCCGATGTAGATTTGGTATTTGTCGGCTTGAAACTTCTGATCACTTCTGTTAGCAGAGCGGAGAGTTTGAGGAGCGGTCAGAAAAATCAGGACATAACCAACGAAGATAAAGAGTATATGCGGATTTTAGAAAACGAGATTAAAAGGGCGGAAGAAAATATTCCCAGAATAATTGACGCGGGAAATCCAAAGAAAGCCGAGAAAGGGATTGCCCAATTGGTTTTGACTCTGGTTAAGTTGATCAAGGATTTAATGTATAGAGAAGCAAAGCGCAGAATCAAAAAAGGAAGTCTTTCTGAGGCCGAAATTCAAAAACTAGGACTAACCTTTAATGCCCTGGATAAAAAAATTGAAGAGATAAGAGCCATATTTGGCTTGGAAGATGAGGAATTGAATATAGATCTTGGACCATTGGGAAAATTAATGTAAATTAAGTTAAGCCTAACGGTGCATACGCTATCGCGCAAGGCCGTAGGCGATTCTTTAATCCACTGTTAGCGCATCAATGCTTGCAGTATAACTGCGAACCAGCAATAATAAATAAAAAAACTATGAGTGAACAAATAACACATTCAATTCAGTCAACCAACCTTGCCGATATTTTGGAAAGGGTTTTGGACAAAGGAATTGTGATTGCCGGCGACATTCAAATTAAACTGGCTGATGTAGAACTTCTTACTATTAAAATAAGACTGCTGATTGCTTCAGTTGACAAAGCTAAAGAGATGGGTATAAACTGGTGGGAGACGGATTCTTATCTTTCTTCGGGAGCAAAGGATAATGAATTAGAAAAAGCGAATTTAGAGCTTAAGGAGCAAGTAAAATCTCTGGAAAGAGAATTGGTTAAAACCGAAGTTAGAGCCAAAGCCAAGGTTGAAGCCAAAAAGCGAAAATGATTTAGAACTAATTTATAAATATAACAGCATGGTTAAAAAGTATAATAAAAAAGAAAGTTCAAAAGCGTTTGACAATGATGAGGATTACAAAGCGGAAAAAGAGAACGGAGAAATTGATTTGGGGCTAGGCGGTATTTTTGGCGGTTTGTTTAAGGGCATTGAAGGTCTGGTAGATTTGGCAGAAAAAGCCGAGAAGGCTGGCGGGACATTGCGGCGCGAACAAGAATTTGGGGGGCGGGCGGGAAATAAACCGTTGCGAGGAGTCTATGGGTTCACCGTTAAAACAGGAATTGGCAAGCGGCCGCGCGTGGAAACATTTGGCAATGTAAAAAAAACCGAGCGAGGCCCCCAAGTGGTGGAAACTCGAGAACCATTAGTTGATATCTTTGATGAGAAAGATTGTATTTTGGTGATTGCGGAACTTCCCGGCGTTCAAGAAAAAGATATAAAACTCCGCATCAAAGGAGATGTTTTGAATTTAGAAACCGCCGGAGAAAGAAAGTACGCCAAAGAAATCTTGCTTCCAGCCAAAGCGGATTTTGAGTCTCGGAAGGTGAATTTTAAAAACGGGATTTTAGAAATAAAACTTAAGAGAATTTAAGAAAAATTAGTATGATGTCAGATCCCAACCAAATGGCCGTAGCAAATTTAAAAGCTGCTAGAGATGAAGTGGAAAAAGATTATAGCACCTCAACTCCAGCCGCTAAAATTCCTTTAAAAGCTGAAGATAATAAACCAGCGCCAAAACTTGCGCCAAAAAAAGAAACCGACTTGTTTCAAGTAATAAACAAACATCAGAAAGAGCTTCGTCAGGAACAATCAGTTTTGGAGGAAGAGTACCGGAAAACTAGAGAACTAACCGAAAAGCTGGCGGGAAGAATAGAACTACTGAAAAAATTGCAGGCCAAAAGCGCGGAAATTGATGGGGAATTAAAGAAATTTGAAGAGCAAGTTATTATTGCCAAAAAAGAAAACTGCGATTTTTTGAACCAGATTAAGAAAGAGAAACATGGATAGCGAACTGGAGATTTTGAAAAAAATATGGGAAAATAATGGAAAGGCAAACATCAGGCTGATTTCCAGCCAAGTTGGATTTGGCATAGATTACACCCGTTATATCAGCAATTATTTATGCAGGGAGGGACAAATTAAACCAATGGCCGATAGAAAAAATTGGTACAGAATTACTTCTAGAGGAAAGAAAAGGTTAAGATCGCGGGGCATTGTCAAGTTAAAAGTTAAAAGTGAAAAGCATGCCCTCGAGAAGCATCGGGGGTTAAAAGTTAAAGGAAGAGAGACGGAGAAAGCGATCTATTATTTGCCTAAAAAATTAAAAGCAAAATCATCGGAAGGCGCCTTAAAAAAAGCAAGCGCGGAAATGTTAAATAAAAATTCGCTTAAAGCGGAAGATGAAAAGCTGAATTTAGGCCGAAGTATTGCAAAAGCGGCGCTTCTTTTAAAAAATCAATTTAGAGATTAAATCCGCCTTTTTTTAAAAAGATAAAATTAAAAGAAAAAATATGACCAACAAAGTAAAAACGGAAAAAACTGATTCAGCTAAAATTGGCAGAGGACTGGATGTGGGGACAGCTTTTATTTATGGCGCTCAAAAAATGGGTTCTCGAGTTAATTTTACAACTCAAAGGAACGCTTTTTTTGATGTAGAACGATCGGAATTCACTGAAGACATCCTAAAAGGAAGCAATGTAAAATATGTTCTGGGCGAAGATAAAATCTATGTGGTCGGAGATGACGCCATGAAACTTGCTAATGTTTTTGGAAGAAGCGCCAGAAGACCGATGAGAAATGGAGTAATAAGCTCCGAGGAAGACGAGGCTCTGCCGCTAATTGAACTGATAATAAAAAGTGTTTTGGGAGCGCCTTTTGAGAAAAACGAACTTTGCTATTATTCTGTTCCCGCTTTGCCGGTGGACGCCGATTTTGATATCACTTATCATCAAAATATAGTAAAAAGCATTCTCGAAAAATGCGGGTATCGCGCCAAGCCTATCAATGAAGGACTGGCGGTAATTTTTTCTGAACTGGCTGAAGATAATTTCACCGGAATGGGAATCTCGTTTGGAGGGGGAATGGTTAATGTATGCCTGGCTGTTATGTCCATACCCGTATTTTCTTTTAGCATTGCCAGAGCCGGAGATTGGATAGATGCTCAGGTGGCTCGGGCTACTAACGAATCGTTAAGCAAGGTCGCCACATTCAAAGAGACTTATTTTAACCTGAAAAAGCCTGAAAGCGCAATGACCAAAGTTGAACAAGCTCTTTTGATTTATTATAATTCTCTCATAGAGTATGTTTTAGCTGAAATTAAAAAAGAAGTCACTAAAAACTCCAGAATTCCAGAGTTTGAAAAGCCCATTCCGATAGTTATCTCCGGCGGGACAGCCAAACCGACTGGGTTTTTAGAAAAATTTAAAGAAACACTGAAGAAAAATAGTTTTCCTTTGGCAATACGAGAGACCCGTTTGGCTCCTCATCCTCTTTATTCGGTGGCTAAGGGAACATTAATTGCCGCTATAGCTGATAATAAAAGGAATTAAAATTATGGCGGATAAAAATTCTTCAAAATCAATAATTTTAAAAATAGCGGAAGCTCAAAGCAAAGATGTGGGCAGAGCGATAGCTAGGATTGACCCTGAGTACTTTTTGAAAATTCAGGCAGATACAGGGGATATTATCAAGTTGAAAGTTGAAAGTGAAAAGCATGCCCTCGAGAAGCATCGGGGGTTGAAAGTGAAAGGACAAGAAACGGTAGCGAAATTAATGCCTACTTATCAGGAAGACAGAGGAAAGGGAATTGCGCAGATAGATGGCATCGCTAGGGATAATTTAGGAGCTGGCTTGGATGAAAAAATAGAAATTTATAAGACTGTTTGTGAAAATGCAAGAACAGTTATTTTAACCTCTCTAGACTCGGGGGATTCTTTCAAGGAGGAGGACAGCCAATATTTAGCTGATATTTTAGACGGGACACCGGTAATTAAAGGAAGCAAGATAAGAGCGACATTTTTCGGAACAAAGACCCAAGATTTTTTGGTAGAGGATGTAGAACCTGATGGGGCAGTTGTTATCAAACCTTCTACATTGATAAAAGTAAAGGGCGCGTCAAAAGAAAAACGGGGCATCGGCATAACTTACGAAGATATAGGCGGCCTTTCCAGAGAAATTAAAAAAATTAGAGAAATGATTGAACTTCCGCTGAAATACCCGGAACTTTTCAGCAGGATTGGTATTGATCCGCCAAAAGGTGTGCTGTTGTACGGTCCTCCGGGATGCGGAAAAACATTGATTGCGCGGGCTGTGGTCAATGAGACTGACGCTTATTTTACTCATATTTCAGGGCCTGAAATAATGGGAAAGTTTTATGGCGAGTCGGAGGGGAGATTGAGAGAAATATTTGAAGAAGCGCGGGCAAACACTCCAGCTATATTATTTATTGATGAAATTGACGCTATCGCGCCCAAAAGAGAAGATATGGGCGGTGAGAAACAAGTGGAAAGAAGAGTGGTTGCTCAGCTTCTGGCTCTAATGGATGGTTTGGAATCGCGGGGCCAAATAATTGTGATTGGGGCGACAAATATTCCCAATGTTCTTGATCCAGCCTTGCGAAGACCGGGACGGTTTGACAGGGAAATCGCTATTGGCATTCCAGATCGCAACGGCAGAAAAAAAATATTGGAAATTCATACCAGGGGCATGCCGTTGGCGGATGATGTTGATTTGGAAAAATTAGCCGAGATTACCCACGGATTTGTCGGCGCGGACCTAGAAGCCTTGTCGCGGGAAGCGGCAATGTCGGCTCTGCGGGAAATTATGCCGGAGATTGAATTTGAAAAGGAATACATTCCGTATGAGAAACTTCGCAAGATTGAGGTTACGCTTGAGCATTTCAGGGAAGCGCTGAAAGAAGTGGAGCCATCGGCGCTGCGCGAAGTATTCGCGGAAATACCAAATACGAAATGGGAAGATGTGGGAGGACTTGAGAATATAAAGCAAATCCTTAAAGAGGTCATTGAATGGCCTTTGAAATACGGCGACACATTTAATTATGCCGGACTTACGCCATCCAAAGGCATAATGCTTTATGGGCCTCCTGGCTGCGGCAAAACTCTTTTTGCTAAAGCCGTAGCTACTGAACTGGGAGCTAACTTTATTTCTGTCAAAGGGCCGCAGCTTCTATCAAAATATATTGGAGAATCTGAAAAGGGAATCAGGGAAATATTCAAAAAAGCAAGATTGGCTACCCCTTGTATAATCTTTTTTGACGAGATAGATAGTCTGGCGCCAAAACGCGGCGGCAACGCGGATTCGCAAGTTATTGAAAGAGTGGTAAGCCAATTTTTGACAGAGCTGGATGGAATTGAAGAATTAAAAGGCGTAGTGGTTTTAGGGGCGACGAATAGGTTAGATATGATTGACCCCGCCTTGCTTAGAGCGGGAAGGTTTGATTTTTTGCTTGAGATTCCCAAGCCTGACGAGAAAAGCCGATATGCCATATTTAATATTCACAGCCGAAGCAAACCATTGGATCGCGATGTTGATTTGAAAAGGTTGGCAAAATTGACAGAGGGACTTAATGGTTCAGATATAGAATTGATTTGCAAGAAGGCCGCTATGGCCGCGATTAGAGAAAATGTCAATAAAAAATCGGTTAAACAAGATAAAAATTTTAAGATAAGCCGGAAACATTTTAAAGAAGCGATGAAATAAATATAGAATATAAAATTTTAAAGCAAATGTCTATGATTAAAGAAAATATATATGTATATGCCATAATTTCTACTCCGCTTAATTCAGCAAAGCCGGAAGAATTGGCGCGAAGCATGCTCGGAATTAATAATCGCGGAATAATACTTATGCCTTGCAAGGATTTTATCGCCGTAGCAAGCAATACTCATCTTATTAATCTTGATCGGCTTGACAAAAAAGAATTAGCTGAATTTATTTCTATTCACGAGCAAATTAATAATCGGCTGATCAAAGATTGCGATGTTGTTCCAATGAGATTTGGAATGATTGTGGAAAGCAGAGAAGAAGTTCTCAATGTTTTGGAAAAAGCGTATCTGCAGTTCAAAATATCGCTGGATAAAGTTGCCGGAAAAGATGAATTTATAGTTGAGGCATTCTGGGATGAAAAAAATATACTTGAGAAAATAGCGCAAGAAAGCGCCGAGATTCAAAAATTGCGGAAGGAAGTGATGTCGCGGGGAAGAATATTAGGGCTGGCATCTAAAATAAAACTTGGTAAATTAATTTTTGAGGCCTTGGAATCGCGCAGGAAAAAATATAGAGAAAACATCCTAGGTTTTTTAGCAATCTATTTTCCAGATTTTACCGCCGGGAAACTTTTTGATTTTGCTAAAGATGAAATTCCCAATGAAATAGGCAAAAAAATGATAATGAACTATTCTTTTCTGGTTGGAAAATCATGCGAGTCGGAGTTGGCATCGAAATTAGATGAATTGCAAAAAAAGTATAAAGACGAATTGAAGTTCAAATACATCGGACCGATGGCGCCTTATAGTTTTGTTGACATAAAGTTGAGCGTAGGCAATTTTGACTTGATTGACGGCGCCAGAAAAATTTTAGGACTTGGAGAAAAAACAACGATTTTGGAAATAAAAGACGCTTATTATAAATTAGCCAAGCAATATCATCCGGATAAATATGAACATAAAAAAGATCAAGCCGTATTGGAAGAAGCAACAAAGAAGATGAAAGATATAACAGCGGCTAACGAAATCCTGAATGCTTATTGTAAGTATCATTTCTCGTCTTTATCTTTGGAAAAAAATCAAAGTTACTCTCTTGGCAAAATCGATGTCGAAAATTCGATAGTCGTTAAAGAATAAAATTCAATAATCATTATCAATAAAACCGCATTTGGGGCATCGATTTTTATGGCAGGCGCCGCAATAATTTTTAGCGCATTTGGGGCAAGTTTTGAAACACTTGTCGCAGATAATATGCGCTTTGTCGTCGCAGACCCAATGAATATTACCGGGATTAAAACAGGATTCGCAGGGCAAGTTATCAAAGTTTTTCAATAGCGGATTATAAGTAAGAGGAAACAATCTGGTCAGTTTTCGCCTTTTTATCGTAAGCCAGAATATCGGCGCCACAGTTTCAATGCGGATAAATGATATGGGATCAATGCGAATATCTATGTTGTATTTGGTGATTAAATCATCGGTTTTCCATCTAAGCTCTGTTTCTATGGCTTGGATTTTATTCAAAGAATTAGCTTTTTCTTTTTGTCCAAGCGATTTTTTTTCGATAAATTGCAAGGTTTCCGCGATAAGTGTTCGGTAATATTCATGAATTCGCTTGGTGTCTCGATTGAGCCGCCGATTGGCGCTTTGTATAAAATCTTCCAGCTCTTCGCGAGCGATGGCTTTTGGCGCGGCGCAAAGAGCGTTAAGAATTTTTTCATTATCCATCTTTTTAGTATTTTTAAGCGGTCGTTCAAAAATTTCCGTTAAGTCGTCTAATTGTTCCAATCCAAATCTCGCGGACGATAAATTGAATTCATTTAATAATATTGACATGACACCCTCCCGTCTTTCGTCGGAAAAAGCGGTGAATTTAAAAAAAGCCAGCAAATACGAGATGGCTTTTTCTTCGTTTTCGCCCGCGCTGAATACGGCGTTTTGGAAAATAATTTTGTCGGTAATTCTTTTTTTAAGCTTGTCGATATGGATATGGGGCGAAGGAACCTTTATGGCGGAAAACTTTCCTTTTTCATTAAAAACTTTCGGCAGTTTTTTGAAAAGATCCGAATCAAAAGACATCAGTTCGCCGTTTTTTTCATCCGGAGAAAAAACAATATCGGAGTATTCATCAGTTTTCAGAGTCTTAGCCAAATCGGCGGGAAACACAGCTTCAAGCGCGCCATTTTTTTCTTCCGCTATGGCGCCGTTATGCCTTAAAAATTTTATTGTAAAATTATATAAATCGATCATACTTCGTAATCCTCGCCAAACACTTCTTTGTCCAGCGCGGCGGATTTAAGATATTCTGACTTAGCTTTTACCAATTTGCTCCCAAAATCTTCAAAGTTTTTGTTTATGGTTTTTTGATCGCTGCTTTTTAGCCAGATGTCCAAAATAATATTTTCAAATTCTTTGTCTTCCCCTAAATAGCCGAGTATCGGCTCCACTTCGCCGATAACCATTTCAAACATATTGATTTTATTTTCCAGAATATTTATCATATAGTCTTCCAGAGTGTTTTTAACCGACAGATTGAAAATAAACACATCTCTGGTTTGCCCGATGCGGTGGATTCGGCCGATGCGCTGTTCTATCCGCATCGGATTCCATGGGAGATCAAAATTAATCAGGGTATTGGCAAATTGAAGATTTCGCCCTTCCCCTCCCAGTTCGGTGGATATTAAAACGGGGATATTTTCTCGGAAATTATTTATCGCCGCGTCTTTTTCTTCGGCGGTCATATTTCCTCGGAACTCTGCGAAAGGAATGCCATGTTTGGATAAAAGAGAGATGCAATAATCCATGCTTTTCAGATATTGAGTAAAAATAACTTTTTTCTCTTGAGGATTTTTTTGCAGAAGTTCAATTAAGGATTTTCCTTTGCCGATATCTTTGGTTTTATCAATAAGTTCCAGAATATGATTTGCCGTATCGCCAATAAGCGGTTTTAATTTTATCAGAGTGTCTTTGAGAGCAAAAGGACTGGAGCCGGCTTCTCTTATAAGCAAGCGGATGGTGTTGGCGGGCAATGATGGAGAAAGATCGCGGGAAACCGTTGATATATAATCGTAAATTTGTTTTTCCGCGTCCGTGGGTTCTACTCTTATTGTGGAAGCGAATCTTTTTGGGAGCTTAAGGTCAATCACGCTTCTAGTGTTTCGGATCATAATATCGCGGAGCAGAGATTTCAACTTTTCTTTTTTATCAAGAGACGACTCATTTTTTTTGCGCATGTATTCTTGGCGGAACAGTTTTTCTGTTTTGAATTGACCGGGTTTAAGCAGAGTGATGAGATTAAAAAGTTCAATCAGATTATTTTGCAGCGGAGTGGCGGTTAGGATAAATATAAATCGTTTTTTAATTTCATTGACCAGCTTCCATGCCGCGGTTTTTCTGTTTTTTAAGTGGTGGCCTTCGTCAACTACCACCAAATCATAAAACTTGGCAACGATTTTTTTAAAATTTCTGCCGCTTTTAGCCGTATTGATAGAAGCGATAATAAATTTATTATTCCAAAATTTATCCGGATCGGCTTGGAAAATATCATCGTCCGTAGTGATGAATTTTAAGCCGAATTTTTGATGCATTTCTTCTTTCCATTGGGAAACAAGAGGGGAAGGCGCGAGAATAAGAATATTTTTAACCATTTTTCTTAAAAGATATTCTTTTATCAGCATGCCGGCTTCAATGGTTTTTCCCAGTCCCACCTCGTCGGCCAAAAGCACTCGTCCATGAAAATATTTAAGCGTTTTTTTCACGGTTTCTATTTGATACCAATATTTTTCAATATTTTTTAATTCTTTGAGGCACAGAAGTTCGTTGTATCCGCCTTGGACGCCGAGGCGGCGGTATTCCACCAGCAATCGGCAATCCGCCAGATCGGATTTATTTTCAAACATTTCGGAAATTAGTTTCTGATCAGACAAAGTAAATTTGACGGGAACTTTATAGGAAGGAATGGTTATTTCTGTTTGGACGGCAAGTGTCGCCGAGGTGTTTTTGTTTTCAGGAATTTTTTTCATAAAAAATGTTTATCGTTAAGTAATTTCAATGTTTGTTTTTATGGCAAAGCTCGCCAATTATTTTTGCTTGCAGGGGGGGCATCCCCTCGCTCCTCGCGCAATCAAAAATTAATTGGCTCGCTTTTTGACGGTGCCTGTAGAATTAGATTATAATCTTCGCAAATCTTCTTTTTCCGGCTCGGAGCGCCATTCCATTTTTAATTTCAATCGCGGTTTTCCAATCGGTGATTATTTTGCCGTCAATTTCCACGGCTTTGCTTTCCACCAATCTTTTAGCCTCGTTTTTTGAGGGCGCAAGTTTTAGCTCTACGAGCAATTCCGCCACTTTCCACCTTCCACTTTCCACTTTCTTTTCTTCTATTTCACTCGGAATTCCTTTATCGCGGAAAATTGTATTGAATTCTTTTTCCGCTTTAGCCGCTTCATTTGCCGAATGATACATTGTGACGATTTCTTTAGCCAAGCGCGCTTTGGCGTCGCGGGGATTAAGTTTTGGATTTTTCAGATTTTCTTTTATTTTTTCCAATTCTTTTTCAGAAGCATCGGTTAAAAGCGTGAAATAATTGAGTATCAGCGAGTCAGGGATAGACATAATTTTTCCAAACATAGAATTCGCGTTTTCATTAACGCCGATATAGTTATCCAAGCTTTTGCTCATTTTTTGCGCGCCATCAAGTCCTATCAAAAGAGGAACGGTTAAAACATTTTGCGGCGGCATATTCATTTTTTTCTGCAATTCTCTTCCTGCCAGCATATTGAATTTTTGGTCTGTGCCGCCAATCTCGGCATCCGCTTTTATTTCTACGGAATCATATGCTTGCATAATCGGATACATTATTTCACTGATGGCTATATCAACGCCGCTTTTTAGCCGTTTTGAGAATTCGTCCCTTTCCAAAATTCTTGCCGCGGTGAATTTAGAAAGCAGTTTTAAAATATCTTCCCAGCCCATGGCGGAAAACCAAGCGCTATTGTATCGTACTTCTGTTTTTTTTAAATCCAGAATTTTACCGGCTTGGTTAAAGTAAGTTTTGGCGTTTTTTAAAACTTCTTCTTTCGATAATGCCGGCCTAGTTTTGGATTTTCCGGAAGGATCGCCGATCATGCCTGTAAAATCTCCGATAATCAATATAATATGGTGGCCTAAATTTTGAAACTCTTTTAGTTTTTTTAAAACAACCGAATGCCCCAGATGAAGATCGGGGCGGGAAGGATCAATACCCAATTTAATTATTAATGATTTCCCGCTTTTGAGCTTTTCTTCCAATTCTTTTTTAACAATAACTTCTTCAACTCCGCGAGTAAGGAGTTCTTTGATTTTGTTTTCGTCGGTTTTAATTTTTGGCATAAATTCATTTTAACATTTAAGCATATAAGCATTTAAACACAATCATATTAGCATTCTAGCATTTAAACATATTAACAAACCGCTAAGAATCTCAAATCTCAATAATATTTCTCCTGCAATTTAAGCCGTTTTGGAATACCGGAAATGAAATATTAATAGGACGAAAATTAAGTCTGTTAAAATGTTAGAATGTTAGGATGTTAGGATGTTTGTATGTTAATATGCTAATATGACTTTAATTTACCATAATTAATCCTTTTAATCAAGAAAAAACATATCTAATCTAAGCGTCTTGATTTAACCCCGTTTTTGTTATATTATTATAATTGTTTACTTGTCAATTGTGTTTTTATGGCAATACGAAAAAGATATCATTTGGCCAATGGAAGTGTCTTGACACAGCTTTTAGTTGTGGTATTATTATTTCATAATGCATAAAAGTAGAAACTATTGTGTAACATAACTTTATGATAAAAGATATAATTATATTGCAAAAAAGAGAATTGGCGGAAAAGCTGGCGGAGTTGTATATTCCGAGAAAAGAAAAGTTTAAAGAATTAAAAAGCAATTTAATAAAAGTTGTAATCGGTCCGAGGAGAGCCGGCAAATCGTCATTTTCCATTCAATGTTTGAGCAAGTTATCCGGTTTTAGTTATGTTAATTTTGACGATGAAAAGCTTGTTGATGTTGCCGATTACAATGAAATAATCAGTGCGGCGGATTCTGTTTACGGCAAGCAGAAATATTTATTATTGGACGAGATTCAAAATTTGCCAAAATGGGAATTGTTTGTTAATCGGCTGCAAAGGCAAGGATATAATTTAATAATTACAGGCAGTAATTCTAATTTATTAAGTTCTGAATTGGCTACTCATTTGACTGGCAGATATTCTTCTGTTTTAATGTTCACTTTTTCTTTTAAAGAATTTGTTAAATATGCCGGACGAGAGCTTACAGAGGATGAAATCAAAGAGCGTTTAAATTCTTATCTTGAACTTGGGGGGTATCCGGAGCCGCTGGTTAAGAATTTAAACTATAAAGAATACCTTTCGGCTTTGCTGAACTCTATAATTTATAAAGATATTATAAAAAGGTTTAAAATAAGATCGGCGCAAGGAATAGAAGATTTATCGTCTTACTTAATTTCCAATATTGGCAAAGATTATTCTTATAACACTTTAATGCGTGTGACTAAATGCAAAAGCGTTCATACGGTGGAAAAGTATTTGAATTATTTGGAAGAAAGTTTTGTTTTGTTTAAGCTTAATAGGTTTTCATTTAAAGTCAAAGAGCGGATAAATTCACCTAAAAAAATATATTGTTTTGATAATGGTTTTATTAATGCTAAAGCTTATAAAATAAGCAGAGATATAGGCAGAATTTATGAAAATACAGTGGCGGCAGATTTAAAGAAAAAAGAATTAAACAAGGAGTTAGAGGTTTTTTATTGGAAAAATCGCGAACAGCAAGAAGTTGATTTTGTTATTAAAAAAAATATAAAAATCAGTCAATTGATTCAGGTGTGCTATGATGTTAGTGATTTAGCGGTTCAAAAAAGAGAGATAAGGGCGTTGATTTTGGCGAGTAAAGAATTAAAATGCGGAGATTTATTAATCATTACAAATAATTATGAAGCTGAAAAAAAAGAAGAATGGTTTGGCATAAAAAGAAAAATTAAATTTATTCCTTTGTGGAAATGGTTATTGAAATAAATATTAAATTTTATGGCAATACGAAAAAGATATCCAAGCAGCGGCTCATCGCCGTCTAGCAGCGGGTTTTTTTTAAATATTAATCCGCTCAACAACTCTTCTCGCGGCCATGGCTCTGGAAAAAAAAGAGGCATAGCAAGAACTTTGCTGATTTTGGCGGCAGTTTTATTTTTTTTATCGTTAGTCGGCGGCGCCGGGGCTTTTTTATATTTTTCCAAAGATCTTCCTGATCCGTCCAGCTTGGGCAACCGGGAAGTGACCGAGTCGAGCAAGATATTCGATCAAACCGGCAAAATATTGCTTTACGAAATGCATGGCGAGGAGAAAAGGACTATCGTCAAGCTTGATGAAATCTCCCCGTTTTTAAAAAACGCGACTATTACCACGGAAGACAGGACTTTTTATTCGCACGAAGGAGTTGACATGAAAGGCATTGTTCGTGCCCTTTGGCGCGATGTCATAGCGCGCGATATGCAGCAAGGCGGCTCAACCATCACCCAGCAATTGATTAAAAATTCCATTCTTAGCAGAGAGAGGACTTTTTCCAGAAAAATCAAAGAATGGATTTTGGCTTTACAGCTCGAAAAAAAGTTTTCCAAGGATCAAATTTTTGAAATGTATCTGAATCAGATCCCCTATGGTTCAAATGCTTACGGGGTTGAGGCGGCCAGCAAGACTTTTTTTGGAAAATCCGTCAAAGATCTGACTCTTGGCGAGGCTTCAATTTTGGCAGTGCTTCCCAAGGCGACAACTTATTATTCGCCTTACGGAAATCACCGTGAAGAATTGAAATCTCGGGCGGAAGCGGTTATAAAAAATATGCAGACGGAAGGATATATCAGCGAAGAAGATGCAAAAGCGGCTATTGAGGAGAACGCGCTGGAAAAAGTGAAGCCTTTTAACGAGAAAATTATCGCTCCGCATTTTGTGATGATGGTGAAAGAATATTTAGCCGATAAATACGGCGATAAAGCGCTGGAAAAAGGCGGCTTTAATATTATTACTTCTCTTGACGCGGGAAAGCAAAAAATCGCGGAAGAGGCGGTATTCGAAGGGATTGAAAAAAATAGCAAGAAATATAATGTCGGCAATGCCGCTCTGGTTGCCGTTGATCCCAAGACAGGATATTTATTGGCATTGGCGGGGTCAAAAGATTATTTTGCCGCCGGGTCTTTGCCGGAAGGGTGTATCGCGGGAAAAAACTGCGTATTTGATCCGAATACAAACGCCGCTGTTTCTTTGCTTTCTCCGGGTTCTTCATTCAAGCCTTTTGTTTACGCTACTCTGTTTAAAAAAGGATATACTTCCAATACGATTTTATTTGATTTGGATACCGAATTTAATATTGCCTGCGGTCCATTCCATACTCCCATTATTTCCGGGGTAAAAGAAAAAGACTGCTATCATCCCGATAATTATGACTTGAAGCTTAGAGGTCCGATTTCGATAAGAAATTCCTTGGCGCAATCTCTTAATATTCCGGCGGTAAAAGCTTTTTATTTGGCCGGGATCAATGATAGCATCGAGCTGGCTAATAATGCCGGGATAACGAGTTTGAAAAAAGAAGATAATTATGGCTTGGCTCTTGTTTTGGGCGGCGGGGGAGTTAAATTGCTGGAAGAAACTGCCGCTTATGGAGTTTTTGCCAACGACGGAATAAAAAAAGATCTTAAAATGGTTTTAAAAGTTGTTTCGGGCGATGGCGCTGTTTTAGAAGATAATACTATTGATAAGCCCGGCAATGAGGTTTTGGATAAAAATATTGCCAGAGAAATTACAGACGTGCTTAGCGATAATGCGGCGCGAACCCCGATGTTTGGCGCCGCAAGCCCTCTTTATTTTCCTAATCGTCCCGTGGCGGCTAAAACAGGAACGGCTAATGATTATCGCGCCGCTTGGACGGTTGGCTATACTCCGAGCTTGGTTGCCGGAGTTTGGGCGGGAAATAATGATAATTCCGCGATGAATCGCGCGGGCGGCGTTTCAGCCGCCGCTCCGATTTGGCGCGATTTTATGGATCGCGCGCTGAAGGATGCTCCAATAGAGCAGTTTACCAATCCTGAAATTAAGGAAACAGGCAAGGGAATGCTGGATGGGAAATATGACGGAGGGGTGACGCTAAAAATTGACAAGGCTTGCGGGGATAAATTAGCCAAAAGCGATATATCTCCCGAAAGAATAGAAGAAAGAACATACAAGCTCGCCCATAATATATTGTTTTATGTCAATAAAGAAGAGCCCCTTGGCGCGGTTCCGGATAATCCCCAATTAGATCCGATGTATATGAATTGGGAAAATCCTGTTTGGGAGTGGGCTTCCAGCAATGGCTACAAAAATGAAATTCCTCCAACTGAATATTGCGAGGTTCCTGATTTTGAAAAAGCAAAAGTTTCCATCATCGCGCCTTTTAACAATGAAACGATCAGGCCAATGGCAAGCGGAGGTTCTTCCGGTTTTAATTTGAAAATCGAAGCGAGTATTTATTCCTTGGCGGGAATTAATCAGGTTAATTTCTTTTTTGATGATAATTTGATTGGCACGCGGTCCAGCGCGCCGTGGGAGGTAAGCTTAGCGCTGAATAAAAACAGCCAGAATGGCAATCATAAAATTTCCGTAAAAGTTTTCGACAAGTCAAATGTTGAAGCTTCCGACGCTATTAATGTGGTTTTTGATATTGATTTTACTAGTCCCGAAGTTTTAATGAAAGAGCCGATTTGCGGAAGGTTTGATTGTTTCTTGGGCGCGACAGCCGCGGATAGCGGAAGCGGCATTGGAAGCGTGGATTTTTATTATCAAAAAACCGGAACAAGTTTAGTTCAAGGAATTGTTGTTATGCCGATCGTGGATGGCGCTTTGTATCAAATAGTTTGGCCGATTGATATGCTGGAAAAAACATCTTATGAAGTTTGGGCAAAAGCGATCGATAAGCGGGGCAATGAAGCGGCGAGCGGGAAAAAGAACGTACAAGTTAAATAAAGTTTTGGCTTACTAAACGAGTTGGTATTTTATTTTTTCTCAAAAGACCCTCGGCAGTTACAATTATTTAATAAGATATTTAGATTAGCCTCGTTCAAATTTTATCGCCTTCTGGCACTATAAACAAAAATTTTTATTTAAGGCGATAAAATGTGCTTTTGAGAAAAAATAAAATACCAACTCGTTGCTAGTTTGTTGTTATGAGTAATAAAAATCAGCCAATAAAAGTTAGGCTGATTTTTTTGCAAAAAAATAGGCTCGGAAAGCGCGAGCCTTTTAAAAGTTAGAGAATGTTGTTTCTACTGTCAGTGGGACGATTTTATCGGGTGTTTCAATATATTTAGGGATTGGATCGCCACATACAAACGTAGCATTTGTCCACTTGATAAATATACCACCCTGTATTTCTTCAACTTTTCCATCTTCTCCAATTCTGGCTTTCTCGAATGTGTGTATTTTTTCCACGCCGTTTGTTTTAAAAAGGACTTTTACATTTTTTAAAACTTTTATTTCATTTGAAATGTTTTTTCCTCCTTTTCCATATTAAAACTATAACAAATTTTTCTCGAAAAAGCAAATTGTTATCCCCGAAAAAAGAATAATAATTTTGGTTATTTATCGTGTAGATTATTTAGCATCATCGGCAACAACTTCCATATATTTTTTATATTTAATTTCTAAGGTATACAATTCACCTGATTCCATGTAGCCATATTGGCGTAGCCCATTCCTTGCAGGATTATCGCGATAGCCATCCATGCGATAAAAATAATGGCTATGCCGATAATCGCGCTGGTTACTGCTGACTTAGCAAGATCGATATTTCTGGAATCCCCGGCCGAGAAAGCATAAAGAAGCCCGGCGATAACCAGAATAAATACGCCGACGCCGATTGCCAAAGTCATAACTAAATTAATGATGTTTTTCAGCATATAGAATAAGGCGCAAAGACTACAGGGGGCAGATTCGTTGATATCGGTGGTGGTAGTATTATCTGCCAGTCTTCCGCAAGGAACCAAGCCGCCGGTGGGATAAACGCATGCTCCCACTTGGCACAGGGCTTGAGTATTATAAACCGCATTGTTCTCCGCGCAGCACCACGGATTAGCGATATTGGCCGTAGCCGTGCCGCAGGCGCAGGGAATGATTGAATTAGTATCATTGCAAGCGAGAAAGGAGCAAAGAGGAAGCGGAGGAGGGGCGCAGGCGTCTACCTGACATAGAGCTTGAGTATTGTAAACCTCATTATTCCCGGCGCAGCAATATTTTCCATTGTCAGCGGCAACAGTGGTTAGGGTTCCGCATTTGCAAGGAGCATTGGTGATTGCTGAAGAACAATCAGTGGAGTTGCAGACGGGAGGAGAAAAAAAGCGTATTTTAAATCTTCGTTTGTCTGGTCATGATAACTAATGTGCGGATTTCCGGAAGAGTCAAGAGCAAGAGAGGTATAATAACCTGTATTACCAGTTGCATCCACTGTTTGGATATTCCAACCCGTGCCAATCCATTTGGCGTATTTTAAATCGCCATTTGAATACTCATAATAACTAATGTGTGGATTTCCGGAAGAGTCAAGAGCAAGAGAGGTATAATAACCTGCATTACCAGTTGTATCCACTGCTTGGATATTCCAAGCCGTGCCAGTCCATTCGGCGTATTTTAAATCGTCGTTTGTACTGTTGTAATAACTAATGTGTGGAATTCCGGAAGAATCAAGAGCAAGAGAGGTAGAATAACCTACATTATTAGTTGCATCCACTGTTTGGATATTCCAAGCTGCCCAAGCATTATGTGGAAAATTGAATAATAAAAGAATGACAATAAAGCACAGCGCGTATAAAAATGATTTTTTGCTAATCCAGCCTCGCGGCAGTTTTTGATATTTGCGGCAAAATACAAATTCCGCAATCTTCATTAAAATAATTGAATAAAAATAGCCGGCCGCCGCTAAAACAACGGCGATAACGGCTAAAATTATAAGTTTGGTTTTTGTAAAACGCGTCATTTGTTTTCTGGTTTATGGTTTATCGCTCTATATTGTTGGCTCCATAGTTCCCGCCTCGGGACTGTGGAGTTTTTTGCAAGTCCCGCATTCAGGTTTCACGGCCCTGTCTGCCGACAGGCAGGTCTAACGGGACTATGAAGCCAGCGAGGGGTCCCCCAATGGCTTTATTATTTTACCGGCTCAAATGCGGCTCAAAATGCGGCTCATTAAATATTAAGCTCGTAAAAAATATTCTTGCTACTCTGTTTATTCTGTTTCAACAGCTTGGTTTTAACTAAACTTTGAATCAATCTCTTTGCCGTGGCGGGAGAAACGCTTAATATATTTTCTACATCGTTGCGGTCAACCCTTCCCATTGCCATCATAAAATCCACAATCTTTATCTGCTTCTTGTCCAGATATACCTGTCCGACTTTACTTTTCATTTTCGCGTCCAAACTCAGCGGGATAACCGCTTCTTTCACCCCTCTCATTTCAAATTTAAATCCGCCGGCAAAATATTCCAGCCAATTGGTCAAATCCGCTTTCAGCCGTTCTTGATAATTTTTCCCCAAATGAATCGCCTTGTAATAAGCCGCTCTGTTTTGATTGTAATAATCTTCCAAAGCGAACAGCTTCCTGAAATCATAGCCGCGCCGATAAAGGACAAGCGTCGCCAGAAGACGCGCGGTTCTGCCGTTGCCGTCGGCGAAAGGATGAATGGCGGCGATTTCCGAATGGGCGAACGCGGCGGCGATAACGGGGCAGATATTTTCTTTCTCGGCTTTCCCTATCCATTCAACCAAATCCCCGACTAATTTCGGCGCGATTTTCGCTTCCGGCCCGGTGTATGACACTTTGATAATTTTATCTCCCCTGCGGCTCACCACATAAACTTTATCTTTTCTGAATTTTCCGCATTTGTCTTTGTCTATGGTATTTTTGGTTGCCAAGCGATGGATTTCAAGGATGGTTTTAACGGCAATCTTTTCTTTCTCCTCCGCGAATTTGGAAATATAGAGCAGGGCGTCACGGTAGTTTTTCACCTCAAAAATATCCCGCTTCGGCGCGTCCACTTTTTCATTGGCTAAAACCTTCTCCACTTCATAGCGGTTTAAAATATTTCCCTCAATGCTGGTTGACGAATGGATCATTCGTATCAACGCCAGTCTTCTCAATTTTGCTTCCTGTATCGGCAAAATCGGGGTCCGCAAAACCAGCGACTTAACATCGGCGATTTCCAGCAAATCGTTCAGAACAGAGTTAGTAATTGAGTATTTTGGATTGAACATAAAGCTATGATTTTATTTTTATTTTTCTACCCGGCTTTAGACGAGGGTTATGCGGTTTTAGCCGCCAGTCTTTGAGAACTCACGAAGCTAAAGCTTCATAAACCGCGCGCTAAAGCGCCGTAGAATATTCGCCACCCCCGCCCGGCTCCATAATTCCCGTTTCGGGACAGTGGAGCTTTTTTGTGAGAGTCTTGCATTCGGGCTCCACGGCTCTTCAGGACCATGGAGCCAGCGGGGAACATTATTTAATATTTTTTAACTGCAACATCTAATTTTCACTCTAAATTTCTTAAAAGGATCAGCGCAATAACAAAAAAACTGGTTGTCTAAAAAGCTACTTCCTCGATAATTATCACAAGCATCACTGATAACCGACGGTGGTTGGCATGCTCCCAAAACTAAGGCTCCGCTAGGACAAGAATTGCCGCCACCACTTAGCAGATCGCCTGATAAAAAATCATTGCATGTCCAAGTAGTCGGCGATCCTCCCGCCGGCGTAGCGCAAGTCGGAGGATTGCCTATCTGATTAACAAACTGACCCGCTCCGCAAGCCGCTGGAAAATTGTCTATCTGAGTCCACGGATGTCCCGGATTCGGATCTTCCCATTCCAAAACGGTTTCCGTTGTTCCAGATTTGTTGGAAGCAATGATTTTTATTTTATATTTCTTTCCTTCCTGGGAATTTTCCACCTTCCATTTACCTTTCCATGTTTCTTTATCCTCAAAACTTGCCGTTACCACAAGATTCACTTCATTGAATCCTACCTCATTTTCTACCAGAGCTTTGACTTTTAAAGCGTCTTTTGTCTCAACGGTAATATCCATTATGTCTCCGGGAAAATATTTTTCTTTATCAATAAAAGCATTGGTAACGGAAGGAGTCGGACCGTTTAAAAATTTAACGATTCCTTTTCCTTCCTTGGCGGCTGAATAAACAATTCCTATTCCGGCAAAAATCGCCAAAAGGAAAATTATTGCTAGAATCGGTTTTTTAAAATTGAGGGTTTTCATATTTTTTTATTTTAGTTAATGCGAACTTAGAGGTTCAACCTCTAAGTTGCGCTGAAAGCTTAATTAATAATTAAATTTTATTATTTATTAAAAATCCTTTTTATTATTATAAATCAAATAAAAACTTTTAACAATGCTTAAAATAAAATTTACATTTTCAGCGCCTCGACCCCCGGCAATTTTTCCCCTGCCAAGAATTCGAGCATCGCGCCGCCGGTGGAAATATTGAAATTTTTCATTTTTTGAATTTTATATCTCTTCAAAGAAATTTTTTACTTTTATTTTCTTCTTGCCAATTTTAATTTCTTTTTTATATCCTATTGTAATTATTTCAGCTTCATTTTTTTTGAATTTATCCATTGCTTCCAGTAATCCCGATATTTCTTTTGATTCGTTTTCTTCGGTTAAGCTCCAGCAAGCATTTATTATTTTATCAATTTTTGTTCCCTTGCGAATCAGAAAATCAACTTCATTTTTATTTTTCCAGTAAAAAATATCTTTTTGCCGCCTTCTATATTCCAGATAAACCAAATTTTCAAATATTTTTCCCAGATTTTCGGAAAACTTGAAAGATACGGCGTTATAAAGCCCGGAGTCAATAGCGTAAATTTTATGCGGATTGGTTTTTTGTTCGGCAAAAGAATAAGAAAAATAATCTATCGTTTGGACCAAAAAGACTTCTTCGGCGTATTCTAAAAACTTATTGGCGGTAGGCTGGGAAATTTTTTGCCTTTTTTCCGCCATATATCCGGAAAAAACCGTTCCGACATTAACAATTAAATTAAGGCAGAACTCCTTTAGCTTTTTTATATCGCGCACCTCGTAGCGCTGAACAATATCTTTTTCTATGATAGCGGAATAATAGTCTTTCAAAATTTGTTTTTTGTCTTTTTCGTTTTTTGTAAGCGTTATTTGCGGAAAGCCCCCGAATTCCATATATTGCCGAAAAAAATTGCGGATCTCCGGCGAATTTTTGCTCGCAGATTTATTCAGAAGTTTTTCTTGATTTTTAAATTCAAGAAATTCCCGAAAGCTTAAAGGAAAAATTTCGTTGGAATATATCCTGCCGGTTAAAGCCGACCCGAATTCTTTAGATAGCAGTTTTGAAGAGGAGCCGGTAATATAGAATTTTATATTTTCGCCGCGATCATAAAGTCCGCGGACGAATTTTTCCCATTGCGGCACCGTTTGTATTTCATCGAGTACCGCAAAAATCTTTCCTTGAGGATTGAATTTTTCAAGATACGCGTCATAGATTTTGAGCAGAAAATCTATGTTTAAATATGGAGCAAAAGCAGGATCTTCAAAATTAACATAAAGAGTGTTTTCTTCGGATATTCCGCCGGATATGATTTTTTTTAGAACCTGCAAGAGAATCGTGGATTTACCGGAGCGCCGGACGCCGGAAACGACGGAAGCTTCTTTGATATTCCGCTGGCGATATAATTCGTCAACATACAAGCGCCGGGTTATGCCAAGATCGCGGTCTTTATCCCAAAGATTCCAATAGCTCAATATCTCTATTATTTTTGAGTTTTCCATATAAGCATTATACTAAACTATATTTTAGTATTTAATACTATTATACTAAACTATAGTTTAGTATTTGTCAACCCGTTAGAAATTCAGGTTTGTTTTAGCTTTATTATAGCGCGCAATTCACCTGATTCCATGTCGTCATATTAGCGTAGCCCATTCCTTGCAGAATCACCGCGACAGCCATCCATGCAATAAAAATAATAGCTATGCCGATAATCGCGCTGGTTACTGCTGACTTAGCTAGATCGATATTTCTGGAATCTCCGGTCGACAAAGCATAAAGCAACCCAGCGACAACAAGAATAAAAACTCCAATGCCGATTGCCAAAGTCATAACTAAATTAATGATATTTTTCAGCATATAGAACAAGGCGCAAAGAGTGCAGGGCTTGCTCATATCAATATTAGCCGGATCATCGCCGATATCCAGCCGGCCGCAGGGAACCAGCCCGCCGGTAGGAGGAGTGTTAAGTCCGACTAGGACAGGACCGCAAGTACCAGGTCCTCCTGGTCCGGTAACATTCATACTAAAATTTGTATTAATATTGATTGGAGAAGTGACTATGCTCCCGCTAGCAGTTGGTCCTCCTATTGGAGTAACGTTTGTTCCATTAATCGTACCGGCAGTCGCATTGGTGGATGTCCAGGCAATATCGATGACAGCTCCTTTCCAAATTTCTGTTTCGGAAGGAGTGATGGTGCAGGTAGGGGGGTTGATCGCAACTGCCGCACTGCAGGTATTGGTGCCCCCAGGGCCGGTAACGGTCATCGTGTAGGTGGCGGAACTGGCAGGGGAAACTGAAGTACTTCCTGAGGCTGAAGTCACAGTGTAATTATAGCTGGCTCCGTCTTTAATATTTGCCGTATCGGGTGGAATAGTCATATTGGTGGTAGTCCAGCTCAAGGTTGAGCTATCAAGGGGAATAATTGAAGGCGGAGAAGCGATAAGCGTGCAGGAAGGGGCACTTACGGGAGGAATGGGAGCCGCTACTGTTACTGGAGCTGAGCAAGTGCCGGATCCAGAGCCGTTAGTGACGGTCATAGTATAAGTGGCGGAACTGGCAGGAGAAACTGAAGTACTTCCTGAGGCTGAAGTTACCGTGTAATTATAACTGGCTCCGTCTTTGATGTTTGCAGTATCCGGAGGAATAGTCATATTAGTGGTAGTCCAGCTCAAGGTTGAGCTATCAAGGGGAATAATTGAAGGCGGGGCTGCGGTAAGCGTGCAGGAAGGAAGACTCACTGTCGTTACGGTAAGAATCACCCATGCAGCTGTTAGGGTGCCGCAATTATTGGTAGATGAGACGGCAATCGTATAAATTTTACCCGCGCCGAAGCCATCGGCAAATAAGCTGTTTATATTTTGAGGCGGTGCCAATATTGACGCGCAACCAGTAGTTCTGCTTAATGTTTGAACTGCGCCGCTTGGCGCCGTAATCGTCAGCGAACCCTGATCGTCGAAGCCACTATCGGTTAAATCTACGCTCGTTACGCTACTGGTATCAAGGGTTTGAGTAGCACTGCATCCTGGACCGCCTCCTGAAGAGCACCCCGGACCTGTTGTATAACTTCCCGCCAATGTTTTTGGTACAAAAAAAGACAAACCAAAAAAAAGAGCAAAGAATAGAGCCACAAATAATGTTTTAGAAATAATCATAATAATTATTTAGAAATTAATTTTTAATCTAACGAATTCTTTTGTGGTCTTGCCGCAGGGAGGTTCATTTACAGCAATCCTTCTCCCGGCCACTTGATCCCCAAGTGCTCGTAAGCCGCTTTGGTGGCTACTCGTCCGCGGCCGGTGCGGTCAAGAAGCCCCATTTGGAGCAAGTAAGGCTCGTAAATGTCCGAAATCGTTTCTTCGTCTTCATGGCTGGCGGCGGCCATAGTTTGGATGCCGACCGGTCCGCCGGAAAATTTATTGATAATGATTTCAAGGATCATCCGATCCGTCGCTTCCAGCCCGAGATGATCGACTTCCAGCATTTTAAAAGCTTCTTCAACGATATTTTTAGTGACAACTCCGTTATTTTTTATTTCCGCGTAATCGCGCACCCGTTTCAGGAGGCGGTTGGCGATTCTGGGAGTGAAGCGGGAGGATCGGGAAACGGTTTTTATCGCCTCGGAGTCAATATCTATTTTTAAAAGTTTCGACGACCTTTTGATTATCAGCTCAATGTCATCGTGAGAATAAAAATTCAAATGAAAAGTCGAGCCAAAACGATTAAGAAGAGGCGAGGTCAAGAGTCCGATTCTGGTAGTGGCGCCGATAAGCGTAAACCGCGGCAAGTTAAGGCGAAGGGTTCTCGCGGAAGGGCCTTTGCCGATGATTATATCCAGCGCGAAATCTTCCATGGCCGGATAGAGCACTTCCTCGATCAATTTATTTAAGCGATGAATTTCGTCAATAAATAAAATATCGCCATCTTCCAAAGACGAAAGAATGGCGCCAAGATCGCCGACTTTTTCAATTGCCGGGCCGGAAGTGATTTTGATATTGCTTTTGAATTCTTTGGCTATGATATGAGCCAAGGTTGTTTTTCCCAGTCCGGCCGGGCCATGGAGAAGCGTGTGTTCTATGGGTTCGCCGCGTTTTTTCGCCGCGGCGATAAAAATTTCAATGTTTTTTTTGATTTTTTCTTGTCCGATGAAATCATTCAAGCTTTCCGGCCTTAAAGCATAGTCCAGTTTTTCGTCTTCGGGTTTTTCCTTTGGCTGAATAATTGACATAAATAATAAAAATAAAATTTTTAATTTCCAATTTTAAATTTTGATTCAATTTTGAATGATTTAATGTTTTAAAAATTAAAAAATTCGAGTTTGATTCAAAATTCAGAATTCAAAATTAAAAATTGACGAGAATTACCGCTGTTTTCACAAAAACTATCTATGTGGATAACTTGACTTCCTTGGCTTGACCCTGTTAGATAAAATTTAGAAGTATTTTCAATATTTTCCAAGATTTCAATTTTTGCCGATATTTTAGCTGGTGTGGATAACTACTTCTAGCGGGGTTGACAGATTTAATACACCTGCTATAATATGTAGTTCACGATACATTATATGAGATACGGGTAAAATGAAGAAAATTAAAGAAAGATAGTGTTTTAGGCGCTATTTTTCTGTAGACGAGTTCTTTTTTGCTTTTAGCGGAGAATGTTACACGGGAGTTTTTATGGAATTTGGGTAATTTGGGTAGCAAGCGCAAGCTTCTATCTGGATTATACCCCAAAAAACTCTTGTTGTCTACAGAAAAATGTCGTCTAAAGCCGACGGAAAAAATCACCTTGAACAAATAGGGTGATTTTTGGTATTGGATCAATTATTGTTAGAGGTTTTAGTTTATTATTTAAAATTGACACTATTCGTGTTTAAGCTATAATAAGAGTATAAATATAAGCAATAATATGTTAGACAGTCCAATTTTGAATAAAAAATCAATAGAGAGCATCTATAAAATGCTTTGCGAATTTCATAAAAAATATTTAAAACCTTTTGGAGTGAAATTGCCAAAACTTTATGACTCAAAAGGTAATTTTACAAAAGATGCGCTTGTTTTAGTCTATTTGGCTTATGATTATCCAAAAACTAGAAAAATTAGTAAAGAAGAATTGACTAAGTTTATTAGAAGTTATTATCCTAATACGAATGATGTGCAGCAAGCAAGACACCTTGGTGCGCAAGCTGGCTGGTGGATTGTTGCCGGTGGTCGCGATAATATTGTTTTACACATAGAAAGAGGGTCATATCAACTTTATACTTTGGAACAGCCTTATCCTGGATTTAAACAAGGGCATAGAATTTTTGAAACAGATGACTGGGAAAAAATTAAAGAAAAATACAATTACCGTTGTGCAACTTGCGGGTCGCAAGAAAATAATCCTCATTTTCACTGGCCAGCAACAAAAACAATTCTGCAAAAATCCCATATGGATCCAAGCAAACCATTAGTAAATAGAAATATTATCCCGCAATGCCAAAAATGCAACAGAGGTGACAGAAATAGATGGATTTACGATGAAAAGGGCAGAGTTGTAAAATTAGCTGATGGAAATTTTGTTAAAAATTTTGATAAAAATGTAAAAAAAGTAATTTACAGAATACTTTATAAGGAATTTAAAGGCAAGAATCCTTATGCAAAATAATAATTTTCTTAACCAAATAATCTTGGGTGATTCTTTAGAAATATTATCTAAAATAGAAGATAATTCTATTGATATTGTTTTGACAGACCCGCCTTATTTTTTAGATAAATTAGATAATAATTGGCAATATAAAAAAGTTGAGGATACAAGAAATCAGCAAATAATAAAATCATTGCCGGCAGGAATGAAGTTTGATAGAAAGCAAGGGCAAGAATTTTATAAATGGTATTTGATAATATCAGAGCAAATATACAGGATACTTAAGCCCGGAGGTTTTTTCTTTTCTTTCTCCAGCCCGCGGTTATATCACAGAATGGCATCGGCTGTTGACGATGCCGGTTTGGAAATTAGGGATTGCTTTTTGTGGCTTTATACTCAAAATCAAGCTAAGGCAATGAGTGTAAATCATTTTATAGATAAAATGGAAATATCAGATAAGGAGAAGAAAGGCATAAAAGAAAAATTTGATGGCTGGAAAACGCCTCAAATTAAAAGTTGTTTTGAACCGATTGTTATGTCTCAAAAGCCTGCCGATGGAACTTATTTGAACAATATGCTGAAAAATAATATCGGCTTAATGAACACAAATGTTAGAGTAGGAGACAATATGTTTCCGGCAAATATTTTAACAGTAGATAGTATAAATGAATTAATTGATAAATCTTTTTTAATCGGTAAGCCGACAAAAAAAGAAAAAGGCGATTTTAATAATCATAAAACTGTAAAGCCGGTCGAAATTTGCGAACATATAATTAAATTAACCGCTTTTTATAAAAATGCTGTTATTCTCGATCCATTTATTGGAAGTGGCACAACAGCGGTAGCTGCTAAAAAACTCGGTTTAAATTATATTGGCATAGATTCAAATCCTGAATATATAAAAATATCGGAAAAAAGACTGGAGAATTTAGATGAGAAAATAGATTTGTTTAGTCTTACGAAAAAAAAGATGGTAAAGGAGATAAACACACAAGCGCAATTTCAATTAGTATAAATTATGCTATTGGAAAATTAATAATAAAAAATACCGGTATTTTCTGGTATTTTTTTAGACATTTTTACCCCCACACTTAATAAGTATTACGCTAAAGGCGCAGAAACTGAGACGCTTTTTAAGTGCGGGGTTTTACATTTCTCCGGCCGCGCCTTCCACTTCGCTGATAGTGGTGACTCCTTCCAAGGCTTTTAATAATCCATCCTGTTTCAGTGTTACCATGCCTTCCTCGATGGCAATTTTTTCTATTTCGGAAGTTGGCGCGTAATCTAAAATAAGCTTTTCTGTTTTAGGAGAGATTAAAAACACTTCAAAAATGCCGATTCTTCCTTTGTAGCCGCGGTTGCATTTTGGGCATCCTTTTGATCTCCAGAGAGTTTCTGTTTTATCGGGAATTTCAGCTTGCGCGGCGGCGGGGATCTCGGCTAATAATTTTTTGATTTTTTCTTCCACTTCAGGAGCGGGGGAATATTCCTCTTTGCAGAAAGAGCAAAGCTTCCTCACCAGTCTTTGTCCGATAATTGCGTTAGTAGCCGAAGGGATTAAAGATGGCCGCACGCCTAATTCTATAAGACGGGGAATCGCGCCCACGGCGCTATTGGCGTGGAGCGTCGAAAAAATCAAGTGGCCGGTCAGAGCGGCTTGGATTCCCGCCGAAGCAGTGTCGGAGTCCCTCATTTCTCCAACCATGATAATATCGGGATCTTGCCGCATAATCGCGGCAAGTCCATTAGCGAAAGTATATCCTCCTTCTTGGTTTACCGCAGTCTGAGAGATGCCGGGAATTTTATATTCAATCGGATCTTCAATAGTGATTATTTTCGTTTCGGGCTCGTTTAAAATATTGATAAAAGCATAAAGAGTGGTTGTTTTGCCGCTTCCCGTAGGTCCTGTAACTAAAATCATTCCGTTTGGCTTGGAAATTTCATGGTTAATCTTTTTTAATATTTCCGGGCCTAGTCCGATATTGTTTAGGTCCAGAGAGGCGGCATCTTGATAAAGCAAGCGCATGATTATTTCGTCTCCATAAGCGCTTGGCAAAAGAGCGAGGCGAATGTCAGTATTTCTTCCCCCAATCACTAAGGTAAACCTGCCGTTTTGCGGAACTCCGGAAACATTCAGTTTAACGCGGCCAAGCATTTTTATGCGATTGGCGAGAGAGCCGTAGATGTTTTTTGGAAAAACGGCCATATCTTGCAAAACTCCATCGATACGATAGCGCAAGCGAACATCCGCGGGGTGCGGCTCAAGGTGGATATCGCTGGCTTGAGATTTAATTGCTCCAGCCATAATAATTCCCAAGGTTTCGCTGACCGGGGCGCTTGTTATTTTTTCGGTAAGCTTGCTAAGATTAACGATACTTTTTTCAATATCGTTTAGTTCTTCTTCGCTTAAGGTTAAGAGCTGTTCCAATGTGCTTTTTTGGATCAAGCTTGTGTCATAATTTTCCCAAGCTCTTTCAAGGCTCGCTATGGAAACTATTATTGTTGTAATGTCGTACCCTTTTTCTTCAAGCTCTTTCATTATTTCTTGAGTTTTTATATTTGTCGGGTCAACCGCGGCGATGTGAAGTTTTTGCGCGACTTTGTAAATAACGGCTATTTTTCCTTGCCGGGCTTTTTCCATGGGAATTGTGGAAAGCGCATCCGCTTCAATCGGCACAATATTCAAGTCCAGATAGGAATATCCCATAAACTTAGCTTTGATAGCGGTTTCTTTTTCTTTTGATTCGTGAAGGATAGCTTTAATTTTTTCATGCCTTTCTTCCCGTTTTTTCTCGCTATTTATATATTGTTTGGAAATATTAGATTTTTTAATAGTCATAAAAATATATTAACATTTTAGCATTTTAACATATAAACATATCTCTATTTTGTTAAAATGTTAAAATGGTTTATCTTTATTCTAGTATGTTTGCGGCTTTTACGCAATGCGCGACGGGGGAAAATATGCTTTTTAAATAAATTAAAGGCTATTGTGAATGTTTTTTTAAAAAAAGCCAAAATGCGAAAGCGAAAATTAGTACGGTTAGGCCGCCCCAGAAAAAAGTGGCGCCAAAGCCGATTTTGGAAATTGCTATGCCGCCGATGATGCCGCCGATGGCCGGGCCAAGGGTTACAATTATAGTGTCAATAGTTGATGCTTCTTCTTTGAATTCGGCGAATTTTTTTGCCATCATCCCGCTCTTGCCGCTGCCAACCATTAATCCGGCAATTGAATCAACCAATAAAAGCGCGAATACCCCCGTCAAATTTATAAAATTTGACCATAAGCCGATAATAATAAAAATAATTCCGTCTGCCAGGACACCGAAAGAAATATTTTTATAGCTTGAAATTCTGCCGATAAATTTTATCGCTATCCAGCTTAGAGGAATAAAGATAAGCGAGAGTAACGAGAAAAAACCGATGATTTCGTTTTGGGTATAATTCAAATCTTTCAAAAATAAAACAAAATACGGCCGATATATCCCGCCCAAGATCAAGGCGATGAATATTACCGCGAGAGCGAATGAGGTGATTTTATCTTTTTTAAGCGAGCGAAAAATCATTTGATAGTTTTCTTTTAGTTTTTTAAGATTGAACGCTTGAGGTTTTGGGGAAAAACCGGGAGTTTCAACGCCGGCAATATTTATATTCCTAAGTTTAAAATAGGCATAGAAGCCGTTGATAAATTGAATAAGAACGCTTAAAGCAAACACTCCGGCAAAACCGAATTTATAAATAACCAATCCGCCGATTGCCGGAGCCAAAGCCGAGGCGTATTCCGGCGCCGAGTAAAACCAGCCGAAGCTCTGATTATAGTTTTCCGGCCGGGACCCAATAATAATTGATTTCAGCGAAACGAGCCAGAGCGCGGCGGAAATGCCAAGCAGGATTTGCGCCGCGTAAAAAACCGCGATGCCGGTATTGCACAGCATTAGCAAGGCATAAACGCCATATCCGAAAATTCCCGCGGCAGCCGCTTTGGCCGGATTTATCTTGTGGATCCAAAAATTCGCTCCAATGGCGGCAATGGCGATCGTGCCGTAAATCAGCAAATAAACCCAGCCGACTTTGATTACTGAAAGTCCTATTGAAATCAAAAACAGCGGATAATAAAGCGAGAAAATTTTGTAGCCGAACATCAGCAGAAAATGAACGACCGAAACATCAAAAGTCGCCTTCTCAATTCTTGGCAATATTCTTGCGGGAAAATCCATTTTATTGTTTAAATAAGTTAAGCCTCGCGGCGCTACTTGGAGGCAAGGCCTCCAAGTAGCGCAAAATTCTTTAACGGCAATTTATTCTATAATTATACAGGTTTGGCGAAATAAAAAAAGAGGGTCTTTTCAACAATTCTTTTCGCTAATTTTTTCCGCCACTTTTCGTCAACTAAAAATCCTCGCTTGCCAATCGCCAGCCATCGATTATCAATAAAACCTGCTCCAGCTTATTTTGTTGATAAATATGGTTAGAGAAATAAATTTCACTGCGAAAGCGCGCTTAACAGCACTTTCATTATAAAAATCAAATTGCCAATCACCGATTACAGATCATCAATTATCAATAAAACCTGCTCCAGCTTGTTTTATTGATAAAATAAATATGATTGGAGAAATAAAAAAAGAGGCAAATCGTTTGGAATGTTTCCAAAGCTATTAACCTCTAAATATTCTTAACACGACTATTTTTATTTGTTTTCTTCTTCTATCCGCTGATTTACCTCATTTATTTTATTTTCTGTATCTTTTATTTTTCTCTCCACAGCGCTTCTGTGTAAAGTTTGACTTGCAGGATATTCTTTTAATGCTTTTTGCAAATTATCTAAAGCATAAGTCAAGTAAGACCATTTATCAAGATTATTATTTTCTGCGTTTGCCATTTCCAAATAGCAAGTGCAGGCATTGTGTTTAAGATGTCCAGCAAGGGTTGTGCTTTTTGTTACTGACTCATAGGCGTCATTAAATACGCGCATTGCCTCTTCTGGATCGCTTTTTTTGACTTCAAGTCCAAGAGAATTTTTCAATTCTGCTTTAAGATCTCCTTTTTCTTGTCCGCTCAAACTTGAATTTTCTACTTCATTTATTCCGGCATTACATAGAATCTTGATGTTTTCATCTGGCAGAAGCATGAGAAGCTTTATTGCGGAATTTCTTGTTTTCACATCTTTCGAAATTTCAAGAATTTCATAGGCGTCATTTTTGGCTTTTCTGTAGCATTCTTCTCTTATTTCTGGATTTTTATGACCCTTATGCTTGTTTGACCACGCTCGCTTTCTTAAAGCTATAACTTCACATTCTCTAATAGTAGCTATCGCCTCGCTTGCTTTTACTATCGAATTATCAAAGTCTTCACTTTGATAATACTTTTCTGCTTCTTCCATAGCTTTTTTATATTCTTCTATAATTTCTTCTGTTTCTGTCATTTCTTTTCACCTCTTAAATACTGGCAAAATTCTATAATTCACCAGTCCCAAAAAACTGCCATCAAAAATCGCAATCTTTTCGGACCGGTGAATTTATTGAGTTTTAAAAGAGCAAAATCATTTTAACATTTTAACATTTTAACATTTTAACATTTTAACATTTTAACATTTTAACATTTTAACAAAAATAGACTTTCGACTTTAAGGACTTTATAGACTAATTTTGCGCGCTCTTGATTTGATATTACGGTCGCAATTTGCCGCTTGCCAAGACCAGCTTCTATTCAATCGCCGTTATTCTTTTTTGGGAAATTTTTATAAACGATTTTAGCTTAGCCAGAATTTTTTCTTCAAAATCAGCAATTGATAAATCTGTTTCGGAAATAATGATTTTATGATTTCTCTTTTCTCCGTTTAATTCGCGGGTCAGGGTTTTCGTGTCAAACATTCTATCCATCCAGATATTGCCGATAATTTTTTCGTTATTTTGGTAAATGATAAACAAGATATCGATATCTTTTGAGTTGTTGACCAATTCGTTTATAGCCATGTCGATATCGTGCGGGTTAGCGTTGTTTTTTTCAAAATCATTCTGGCTTAATTTCGCCCAAGCCAAGGAATATTCCTGATCAAAGCTCATATTGCTTACAATTTGGCCGATAAGCTTCAGCACGGAAAGAGGCTTGGTTTTGTAAAAATTTTTTATAATTTCTTCCTGTTTCGCGCCGGCGGTAAGCAAAGACGCGGCGGCGCTGAAAGTATTCGGGTTAATGGCGTTTGATTGGAAATTATTAGTTTCCGCGATAATTCCAGCCAAAAGTAAAGTGCTGATTTCTTCATCGTTTTTTTCAGGTAAGATCGCATTTTTAATCTCCGCTACGATTTCCGCGGTAGAAGCGGATGTGACCTCTACCAGATTAACAGTGCCAAAATATTCGTTGGAAGGATGATGGTCGATATTGATAATCGGCGTTTGAAAAAAAAGTTCCGTATTGTCAAAATAAATTTTTCCCAATGATTCCAAATCAGGGGCGGATAAGATAAGAATCAGATCGTATTTAAATTTGGACGGTTCAAGGTTTAGCGAGTTTTTATTAATGCTGCTGGATTTGGTAATAATATTTACATTCAGCATATTGCCGATTTGCTCATAAGACAATTCTTTGATTTCATTATTTCCCACATTGAGGGATATTTTATACGCGCGTTCGCCGGAAATATGGTGTCGGATTTCTTCTTGTCTGGGCAAGAAGAAAAATTTTTCCGCGATTGCCTTAGAGCAGGCAATTTGCGGATTTTTATCTATTTTTTTCAAAATTAAAAAAAGCGCTAAGGCGCTTGCTATCGCATCGCCCTCCGGATTTTCGGGAATCAAGATCAAAGGGTAAGAGCTTTTTTTGATCAGTTCAAGAATTTGTTGTTTGGGGCTTAATGCCATATAATTAATTTAAAATTCAATGACTCGGCTTATAAAAATCATTTTTGACTTGCCGCTAATATGTTAATTTACACCCTATTTGAAATGTAGTCAAGAGGCGCGCGTCCATTTATGGAAAGGCGTTATTCAGCCATTAAAAAATACCCGGCTCGCTGGACAGAATCGGGTATTTTTATTTGTATTTGCGCATATTAAATTTTGCTTTGTGTTAAAATAGAATGCTCAGTGATATGGCTAACGCCATAGTTTTAAAAAAGGATTTATGTTTGATTTTTTTGTTTTTTTTAAATATATTTCATTGCAAAAACCTTTGCGCTTTATTTGTAAGCGCGTTTAGTTTTTTTACGACGCTTGTCCGTTTTTATATAAATCAGGATTATAATCCCAGCCATTTTTATGATTTATTTTACGGAGTTTTTCAAGCATAAGGCGCAATGTGCCATCGGGTCCTGTTTTCCAAGAAGTTGTTTTAAGTCCAGTTATTTCTTCCATTTCTTTTATTTGTTGAAGTGTTTCCATCTCGCCTTGTTCTCCTTCTGTAGAATTGTCAATAATACTTATTTCTCTAAGAGTCTTTTTTTCTTCCACAAAAGATTCTCGAGTTTCATTTTTTGAAACTTCCTGGTTTTTCGGAGTTTCCCCTTCTATAGGCGCTTTGAACTCTTTTACTTCTGAGGAAGGACCGCCGCCCCAATTTTCTTCTCCTGGAATAAAACGCATATTTTTGTTCCTTTCTTAATTATTAATTAGTTAAATTAATTAGTTAAATTAATTAATTAGTTAATCTATGTCTGAATCCAGCATCCATTCGGATATAGGATCTATCCAAATAGCTATAAGCCAAAAGATTGATATTTTCCAGACATTATAGCGCACCCCTCCCGTCAGCCAGAGCAAGAACCCGGCTATCAGCCAAACATACGCTATCAAGACCCACCCATAAATTATATAGGACATAATAAAGAGCAAGAAAGCCAAGGAAGTATATTGCAATTTTCTCGTTAAATCCATATTTTTTATGAATTAATCAGGCGAAAAAAAGGTTGCTGCGATAGGCCCAGCAGGATATAGTAGGTTAGTATATTTCCGTTTTTTTGTCAATAGCCGCATCATAGCTTTGTCAAAGCCATGTGATAATGTCACCATGTAGCCAAGTAAAAATGTCACCCCTCCCTAGTTTTGTGTCATAATACTCTTAAAGATTAATTAGCTAATTTTTAAGAAAAATTATGACGCAAAAACTCATTACTATGAGCGAG
>JAHILZ010000068.1 GCA_018896765.1 Patescibacteria group bacterium
AAGTTGCGCCTTGTTAAATAGTTGCGAGGCAAATTTAACAGGGTAAAGCTAAAAGTTTAAAGTTGCTGAATCCTTACAAACTTTTAATTTTAATTTTAAATTCGACTTTTAACTTTTCACTTTGAACTTTTAACTTAAGAATGAGATTGCTTCGCCCAGAGTACAGGACTCGCAATGACAAAAATGACAACATTGAAATTCCTTAACGATGAATTATTATCACCACCCAAACTGTTTTCCTATCTCATCGGGTGTTTCGCGTTTGCGCGCTAAAGTCAAAAGTCCATTTTGAGCGATAATTTTCGCCGGAGAAGACAGAAGGCAATGATGCGAGCTCAAAGCGTCTTGATAAGCGCCGGTGTCAAAAACGGCCAAATATTGCGGCTCTTGCGGATCGCCTTCCTCCGGAGCAGGAAGCATAATATAATGCCCGCCGGCAGTATATTTATCATCCGAATCGCAGCTTGACCCCGCCAGCCATACTCGGCTAAATTTTTTGGCATTCATATTGTTTACCGGCGTCACATGCCATTTTTGATGGATTGTCCAAGTATCGGACAGATCATTGATAAAACTGCCGTCAATTATATACCATTTTGTCGCCGGTCCTTTTTCGATCGCTTTTTGGTGTATAACCTTATAAATCGTAATTTGCGCCGGCGCAACCAAATACCTTCCCCACTCAACAATTATATCGGGCGGATCAATATCCTCCTCGCGGCTGATCGCGCTCAATGTGCTAATAATATTTTTAACTACGCCCTCCGTCGGATACATTTTTTTCTTTTCATAAGGAACCGCGAATCCTCCGCCAATATCAATCATATCCAATCCCGGATTGTTTTTTTTCATCTTCGCGAACAATTTCGCCGCCGCTTTTAAAAGCAAAACCAAATCTTTCGATTGCTCAATTTGGCTTCCAATATGATAATGCAAAAGCTTAAGATTCTTAATTTTTCCTATTTCCAAAATCTGCTGAGAAGTAAAACCGAATCGATTGAATTTTTTGTCCCAATGAGACTTAACCTTGACGTCGATATCAACTCTAATTCCCAAATCTCCGCTTATTTTTCCGTTTTTAGAATTAGTAAAATAAGCTAATTCATTCTCATCTTCAATTATCGGAATAATATGCAGCCCTCTGGCCTTAAGGTCGGAAATAAGGCCGAGATATGTCGGAGTTTTCGGACCATTGCAGATTACCCTGATCTTGGAATTAAATTGATCCTGCTCCCAAAGTTTCTTTACTAGCCAAAGCTCATTGGCCGAACTCACTTCAAGATTTCCACCCTCGCTGATAATAGGCAATACAAACTCCTTATTTTGATTGACCTTCATCGGATAATGATAAAAAAATCTTCCATGATAATTATAAAATTTAATGTAGCGATTAAACTGCTCGAACAAATCGTTAAGCCTTCTTTCAATTACAAAAGGCAAAGTTATTTCCAATGGCGTGCCGAATTTTTTGATCAAATCCTTAACATTATATTGATAATTGCCTTCCTTGATTATCAATTCACCGGATTTATTTATGTCAAAAATTTCCGTATTAAATTCTTTTTTTCCCAGCTTCCAGAATTTTTTGTAATTTTTCATTTAAATTATTTATTGGTTAAAGTTATTTTTAAAACCGATTAAAAAAAACTGCCCTTTATTAGGATAATTTATACTATAAAACCTTTTACCCTTTTTGTAAACACCTCATGATTTTTGTCCGCCGCTATTTTAAACCATACCGTATAATTTTTCGGATTTTTTAAAATATCTTTTTTCAAATCAGAAAGCTCGATCCATTTCCAGCCATCGGCTTCTTCCGGATTAATTTTTGGCTCCCCATCGAATTTTCCGGCAAAAATATGATCAAATTCGTATTCCCAAAGCCCATGATCAAGTTTTGCTTTATAAATAAAACTGAAAATTTCTTTCACTTCGCAATCAAAGCCCATTTCTTCCTTTAGCCGCCGATGCGCCGCGCTTTCAATTTTTTCACCTGCCCTCGGATGGCTGCAACAAGTATTGGTCCAAAGCCCTCCGGAGTGATATTTTGATTTTGCGCGTTGTTGCAGCATCAATTTTCCTTTAGAATTGAAAACAAAAATTGAAAACGCCCGATGAAGCTTCCCTTCCTGATGCACTTTTAGCTTTTCTCCCAAACCTATTTCACAGTCATTTTTATCCACTAATATTATTTTTTCTTCCATAAAAATTTTTTAGCATAAACTCCCTACAATAGCGCTACATTATTGATTATCAAATCAAAATCATAGCCCAAATATTGCGCCGCCGTGCGGCAATAAGTCATTCGTTTCGTGAATATTTCGAAATACTCGATTATTTCCACAAAACGAGTATCAATTTTCAAAGTCAATATTATTTTTTTTAATTTTTTATTAACTTTTAAATGCGCGTCTCGCGTCGCGTAATTAACTCGATCGTGAATATCTTTTTTTATTTCTGAAATATCTTTCGCAATTACCCTTTTTCGATCAACGTCGGATTTATCCGCCAATACGACTATGGCGGAAATCACATTGGTAAACCTCATCGTCCCCTCTTTATCATGATTGGAAATCGCTTCCATAATTTTTGTTAAATTCTTTGGAGAAAAATCAGAATGAAAAATCTGGCTAAAAAGCATGGCGCCCCAATAATGATGCTCCGTTCTTCCGACAAAATTTCCCATATCATGGCAAAAACCGGCAATTGCCGCAAGCTCCGCTTCTTTTTCATCCAAACCGATTTCGTACGCGATATTGCGGCCTCTGTCTGAAACCAAGGTTGCGTGGCGCAAGCCATGCTCGGTGTATGATAGCGCTTTAAGAGCGCTTTCTGATTCTCGAATAAATTC
>JAHILZ010000069.1 GCA_018896765.1 Patescibacteria group bacterium
AGAACAGAAATCCAAATTAGTTGTTAAATTAATTAAAAAATTATCATTCAAAATCAATCCAAAGTCGAAAGAAAAATTAAAAAAGTTGAAAATTATTTAATAAAATCACCTGCTCACTTTCATTCTGCATATAACCTCTAACATCTTAACATTTTAACAGATTTGATTTTCGTCTTATTTATATTTCATTTCTGGTATTCCAAAACGGCTTAAATTGCATAAAAAATATTATTGAGATTTGAGATTCTTAGTGATTTGTTAATATGTTTAAATGCTAGAATGCTAATATGATTGTGTTAAAATGCTTAAATGTTAAAATGAATTTATGTTTAGTAAAATTTTAAAAATTATTCAAATAAAAGAGCTTCGCAATAAAATCCTATATGTTTTAGGATTAATGATCGTTTTTCGTTTAGCTGCGGTTTTGCCAGTGCCGGGAGTTGATACTGATCAGTTACGGGCTTTTTTTGAAAACAATCAGCTTTTTGGCTTGCTTAATTTATTTTCAGGAGGCGGACTTTCGAATCTTTCTATTGTAATGCTTGGGGTTGGCCCATATATCACAGCTTCTATCATTATGCAGCTATTGACAATGATTTTTCCTTCCGTGAAGGAAATGTATCATGAGGGCGGCGAAGCAGGAAGGCAAAAATTTAATCAATATTCCAGAATTTTGACGGTACCGTTGGCTTTATTGCAGGGATATGGAATGTTAAAATTATTTCAGAATCAGGGAGTTCTTGATCCTATGAGCAGTCAAGCGATGATTTATACTTTAATTGTAATTACCGCCGGAACGGTTTTTTTGATGTGGCTCGGAGAGTTGATGACCGAGCAGGGAATCGGCAATGGCATATCTTTGATAATTTTCGCCGGAATTGTTGCGCAAATTCCTGAAACAGTAATAGCCAAGCTTGGTTTAATGGACGCAAGCCAGATCCCGGGATACGCGGTATTCTTAGTTCTTGCGGTATTAGTCGTCGCCAGTGTTGTTTTGGCTAACGAAGCTCAGAGAAATCTTCCCGTTTCTTATGCCAAAAGAGTGCGGGGCGGAAAAATGTACGGCGGAGTGAATACTTATTTGCCGCTGAAAGTAAATTCTGCCGGAATGATTCCGATAATCTTTGCGATGTCAATAATGCTTTTTCCCGGTATGATCGGTTCTTTTTTGGTTACATCCAGCCATCCCGCAGTAGCTTCCGCCGCCGCTTATATTGTCGAGTTGTTTAATAATCAAACATTCTATGGATCAATGTATTTTATTTTTGTAGTGCTGTTTACTTTTTTCTATACCGCGGTTGTATTTGAACCCCATACGGTTAGCGGGAATTTGCAAAAGCAAGGCGGTTTTATCCCAGGAATCAGGCCGGGAAATCCTACTAAAGAATATTTATCCTATGTAATCAATAGAATTACTTTGGCCGGCGCGATTTTCTTGGGACTTATAGCGGTTTTGCCGTTTATCGGGCAAGTAATTACTCACGATAACAGCTTGGTTCTCGGGGGCGCGGCAGTTTTGATTGTCGTGGGCGTAGTGCTTGATACTGTTCGTCAGATTGAAGCGCAGATCATTACCAAAGATTACGAGCAGTATTAGGACGCAAATGTCAAAGCTTAAATTTCAAATATCAAATCAAAATCAAAGTTCAAATGGCAAAAGTTTGGAATTTAATTATTTGGCATTGAATTGGCATTTAGATTTTGGCATTTGGATTTAATATATAAAGATATAGCATTATTCATTCTAAGCTTAACCAGCTCCAATTTATTTATGGTTTCTCCTTTAATAATTACTCTCATCGGTCCTCCGGGTTCGGGCAAGGGAACACAGGGGGCGTTGATTGCTGAAAAATATAATTTGAATTATATTGTAGCCGGAAATATCGTTCGGAGATTGATGATACTCAATACTCCGCTCGGAGAGCAAGTGCGAGCTGGTTATCTCAAAGGGATTCCCCAGCCGGATGAAATTATTATCGAAGCTTTTAAAAATGAAATTGAAGGAATGGATGTTTCAAAAGGTTTTTTGTTTGATTCTTTTCCTCTTTCGCTGGGGCAGGCCAAAGCACTTGAGGAAATATTGGAGAAAAATAAATTATCAAAAAATATTGTCATTTATTTGGATATTAGCGCCGAAAGCGTGATCAAAAGGATAAATTCCCGGATGATCTGCGCCAAATGCAGCGCGGTGTTTTTGCCGGCTGATCCGGCCTATCGGACGGGAAAATGCGATAAGTGCGGCGGGGAATTGATTGTGAGGAAAGACGACAAGCCCGAAGTGGTGAGGCGGCGGATCAAGGAATATAAATCAAGAACGGAAGATCTAAAAAAATATTACGAAGAAAAAAAACGCCTTGTTGTTATCAACGGCGAGCCGTCGATAGAGGAAATTCACAAAGATATTATTAAGAAAATAGAGGGGTTTATTAAAAAGAACTAAGGTTTTAAGTCTAAAGTCTAAATTTTAAAGGCTAAGTCAAGGCTAAATTAATAAATTTATAAATTAAATCATTTAGGATTTCATTTAAAATTTAAAATTGAAAATTTAGAATTAATTTATAACGACAGTGGCGAAAAAATATTTAGTTAAAAAAGAAGACCAAAGTAAGATAAATAACCTAATCATCCTCGGTCCTTCCGGCTCGGGAAAAGGCACTCAAGCCGAACTTTTGGCGCGGAAATTCAATCTCA
>JAHILZ010000070.1 GCA_018896765.1 Patescibacteria group bacterium
AAATTTATGATAGCAGAAAAAATTTTAAGCGAAATTACGCCGGAGAAAATTAAAAAGGAAGTGGAAAAAATCAAAGCGGCAAAATTGCCGCCGAAATTGGAAGAATGCGTGAGAGAGTATGAAAAAGTGGGGAAGAGGGAGAGGTTTTTGTGGCAGAACGAAAATAGTTATTCACAATTTCATTTTGACATTATTCCCAATAATGCTATAATTTTCAGCATCGTTTAAGCCAAGAGGTAAAAAGCGGTAAAAAATAAAAAGGGGAATTAAAAAAAGTTCTGAAAATATTCAGGGCGATTGCACATTTAAAATAAAAAAACTTTGAAGCAGGCAATTGGGCATTAACAATAATTAACGCTTGGATTGCCTGTTTCAAAGAGGAGGAATTAAAATTCCAATGACAAACTTGGCAGGAACCTATATAGGAGAAAAGATCAGAAATGAAACAAACCAAAAGATTTGGAATACCAGCAGTAATACTGCTATTTGTGGCAATATTTGCCATGGTACCGAGCGCAAGCGCTTTGCAAGATTTGAAAATAACCAATGACAACTTGGCTACCTTGCAGTCGCTTACAGGCAATAGTGGCGCATGGTATTCATATGGTGTTGGTTTTGAGCCCCAGTTGTTAAAATACAACTACGGCAACAATCTCAACACCTACGACGGAAGCAAAACAGCAGTATATGTCGGAACAATGAAAGCAATAAAAATAAGAGATGGGCAATGCGTGCTATTTGCTAACGCAATGGCAAATAGAAATGGCATCATCGCATCAAATTGGAAACGCGGAAGATCTGTTATTTGGAGCGGTGAATCAATGCCTCAAGGAACTTTTATCGCAACTTTCAAAGCCGACGGAACCTATGATTATTTGGGAACAAATGGCAAGAATCATGTAGCAATATTTGATCGCTGGCATATGGTATATTTGGGAAACTATCGGTGGCAAATCGATGGATTCTATGTTTGGGACCAAAACTATGTCTCACCGCTTTTAGTGGGCAGACATTTAATAAAACAAACCGGATCTAGTACGGGCGATGCAGACAATTATTATGTTGTCCAAGTACCGTAAATAAAACTAGAAAACTAGTTTTAGCCAAATTTAAAACCGAGGATTTAAATTTTTATCCTCGGTATTTTTTTATTTAAAACGAAAACTGTCAATTATATTATTATCATAACATTGATAATCTTTACCATCAGTTTCGCTGATAGCGAAAAAACATCCTTGCCCAAGTTCTACAGACATAATTTTTTCTATTTCGGGTTTGTATAATATTATCAAAGGAGACATTGCCAAGCGGCATGCTGCGGCTTCGGATTTTATCTCTTTGTCCCAATCTTCGCTTTTTAATGTGATTTCATAAACTCCTGTCTGCTGTTTCCGTGGAATCTTTTTTTCCATAGAACAAGTCGAACCGTAATTATCTTTAATAAACTTATTTAATTCTGAGTCATTTTTAATATTTTTTATATTAATAACCCATGTTAAAAAAGGATTGCCGTAAGTTTCTTTTTCTTTCTTGAGAGATTCTAAGGAAGAGATTATTTTTTCGCATGGTCCTGTATAGTCACTTAATTCACTGCTATAAGGCGCTTCATAATAATATTCATGAGTGATATAGGTTATTCCATTTTTACTGTCATCAAAAATTTTTATCGGAACATAAAACGGCTTATAGGGTTCGCACCTATAAATTCCATACACCATTTGCGGATATTTAATTGAAAATCCTAATTCGGTATTGGTGTATGTTTCCCATACTTCCGGTGGGGGCGTGATCGTAGGCGTTGATGCAGGATTTGAAGAAATTACGGGAGAAATTGAAGTAGTCGGAGAAGTTGTGGGAAGCGGATTAATACTATTTTTATATTGCCAATAACCCAAAATTCCCGCGCCAATGCCGGAGATTAAAATCGCAGCGATTAAAATTTTTTTATTACCATTAATTAGTTTATTCATAATGCTAAATTTAGTGTTTATTTTTACTAATCCCATCTTACCACCAAAACCGCCGGCGGTCAATTTTTTATTTCCAGCTACACCTCTATTAAAATATGTGGTATAATAGGGGCAGGAAGAAAATAATCTTACGACATCGCAAGTCGTTAAATCGTATTAAGCAATCACTTTGATTATCCAAATAATCAAAGTAAAAGCAGAAAATGATTATTGACTGAATTGATTTTACGACATCGCAAGTCGAAAATAGTTATCCCCAATTTGCGCCTTGACGGTTGCTTTTTTTTTTTATGGTAATATTACCGGTATTGGAGGAATCAAAACAAAGCCCTGAAAACATTCGGGGCGATTGCACACTAAAAACAAAAAGGCGCAAACAGCGCGTAGATGATTGGACAAATTGAACGCAAACAGACACAGAAATATAAGAGGTATAAACAATGAGTAGTTTAGTAAGGAAGTTTGTGCTTGTTATGCTGGCAATAGCCATAATAGCAGGTAGTATAGGATCGGTAAGCGCGTACACATATAATCGCCAGACGGCAGCAGATTATGCCAAGGTTAATTGGAATACTAATGTTCCAGGATCGTGGTATTTCCAAGAGCGTGGCGGAGATTGCACTAATTTTGTGTCGCACTCACTGTATGCAGGAGGATGGCCTCAAAGAGGAACTCAATGGACGCCAAATTATCGGTGGTATTTCAATTCGATTTATAGCTACTCCAGCTCGTGGACAAGCGTACCTGAATTTAGGAATTTTATCATAAATTCAAGAAGAGGAACGGAAGTATACTAACTTGCTAAACTAATTCCGATTATACAATTTCGAATTTTAATGTTAATATTTTTTTCAGTTCAGGTTTGTACTGTTTAAAGTTTTTGAAAAAATCAAATATCGCCATTTTGAATTTTTCAAATGTCTCATAATAAATATTCTTTCTTACCTTGTTTTTAAAGAATTTCCAAAGTCTTTCAATCAGATTCAGGTTGGGTGAATATGGCGGAAGAAATTTCAGCTTCATATTCAGATTTTTGGCTTTCAGTCCGACTTCCTTGTTATGGCTGTATCTGGCATTATCCAAAAAAACATAAATCTTGCCATTGCTCGGATAATCATTTCTAATTTCCACGAGTATTTGCTTGATCATTTCCTTATCGCAATTATCTTCTGTGATTAAAGTTGTCGGTTTGAGAGTAAGGGCATTAATGGCTCCAATAATACTGATTCTTTTTCGGCCGGTTGAAGAAGAAATCGTTTTTGTCCCGGCAGCGCCTTTTTCTTGCCAGCAATAGCCGCTAACCGTATTATGCACTTGATGAGTCGGATCTAAAAAAATAACTTCGCCTTTTTCTTGCTTGGCTTTTTTGATTATTCTAAAAATCTTTTTAATGAATTTTTTCTGTATTGTTTTATCAGGAGCGTTCCCCGGCGTTAAACGTGTTTTTTTGTAAGATAAATGGAGTTTTTTTTACAACAGCGAAACAGCCAGCTTTGTTCTATTTCAATATCATAATGATTCTTTAGCCAGTCCTGCAGCTCGGATAAAGTGGAAATCATATTATTTTTAACATCTTTGTTGATCTTGTCCGCGTAATCGTCTATTTTTGATTGCCTTTTGTTTTTAAAATCCAAATGGCACAATCCGATAATTCCTTTATTCAAATATAGCTTAATCCAATCTGTTATCGTATCAACGCAAACTCCGGTAATATCAGCTATTTCTTTACATTCCTTGCCTTTATGGCTTAATTCCAAACACTGCAACCGTCTAAAAATTCTTTTGTTTTTTTCACTTTGTTTTAATTTTTTTAACTTAATTATTTCTGTTTTAGTAAGTTTGATTTTATACATGGATTTGATATGATATTAATGTTAATCTTATAAAAATATTATATCAAATCGGAATTAATTTAGCAAGTTAGTATATCTCTTGATAGTAGAGGATTTAATAGCGCCCTTCAAATAGGCGATGTTGTCTTGATGGACGGTGCGGCTTCAGTTAATACTAATCCTGACAATGTCTGGGATCACAGTATGATTATTGTAGCTAAAACCAGCAATGAGTTGTTCGTGGCGTATCACACCACAAATACACGACTCAGATCGGTAACGGAGATGAGGGCAAGTTTTTCAAAAGCTAAATTCACGGCTTTTCATCTCAAAGATTCCGGAGATTTTTAACACTTGGTCATTAAAACAAAAACAGTCGAACAAATTTATAGGGGACAACTATTTTTATGTCCCCTCCCTTTTTTCCCCTTCATTTATATGATAAACTTAAGTTATAAAAATTAAAAAAATATTATGAATCAAAAAATTAAATTTCTTAAACTTATTACTGTGAGTTTATTAATTGTTATAGGTATTTTTATTGCATTATTTATTTTTTTTCCTGAAAACATAGGAAATGCACTTTCTAGAATTGGATTTTTTGACTTGATTTTAGGTGATAAAAATTTTCGTACATCGGCAGAGTATCAAAAAACATACGATATTGAAACCGCTAATATTTCAAATGAGAAAGAAAAAAAGTTAAATGGAATAATAGAAGAATCTATTAAAGTACAATTAGAATATTATTCCACAGAAAAAGATGAAAGCTTGGATAAAGTTAAAAATTTGTATTTACCGGAAGCTTTTGATAAATACAAAAAATATGTAAAACAACAAACTATAACCAATAAAGAATTTCGTGCTATTGCTGAAAACAAACTCGATATTCAATCTTATGACACAATAAAAATAATAAAATTTAGTCCGCCGAGAACATATAAAGATTTACCCAACAGAATTGGAATGATAAATCATATCGAATTTAATAATAATACCAATAATCTAACCCAAGTTTATATTTTTAAAAATATTAAAGGTGATTGGAAAATCGAAAAACAGGAAGAGGTTTTGGTTCAAACAGAGGGAGTAGAAGAAAGTCTGATAAAACAAATATTAGATTCGCAAAAGTAAAAATAATGAAATATAAAAAAACAGGCGCTTATGCGCCTGTTTTTTTGCCTAACTTGGCGGAATATGGTAAAATAATTTTAGGAAGTCGAAAGTCTATAAAGTCGAAAGTCTGTTTAGAAAAATAATTTTACGACATCGCAAGTCGTTAAATTAAAAAATATGGTAGTTGAAAAAATTTTAAGCGAGATTACGCCGTAGAGTATTAAAGAGGAAGTGGAAAAAATCAAATAACGCGTTCCGCCAATAAGGCGGAGTTTTTGTTTTTAAACAGGAAGGAAAAATTTATCCCCAATTTTTATTTGACAGCGAGGGGGGGGGTTGTGATAAAATACTCAGCAATGGAGGAATAAAAAAATAGCCCTGTAATATTCAGGGCGATTGCACGCTAAAACAAAAAACGCAGAATCGCGAGATTCTGGTAGTATAGATTTCAGAATAAAATTTAAAGAGGTTTTATGTCGAAAAGCATAGAGCAATATCTAAAAACGGATAGCATAGAGAATACAACAGATAAATCAGAGGTGATTTGAAATGAAAGAAAAAGTTGGTAGAATAGAAAGTTTTGCAGTCATTGGACTGCTGATCTTGGCAGGGTTTGCCATG
>JAHILZ010000071.1 GCA_018896765.1 Patescibacteria group bacterium
ATTAACTAAAAATGAAATTGTGAGTTCATTTATTGGATTTAGACTAATTGAATTTGGAATTTCCACATAATCATCTACCCCATAAAAACTCAAGGCTTTGCCAACTTTGCCGTCTATCCACACAGGACCACTGATTAAATTTCCGTCATTGCCATTTCCAGATAAATCCTTTGCAATTTTGCCTTCACCTTCATCAAAATTCCAATAACCGACTAATCCCGATACTTTTGCCCAAAGCTGGAGATTAGAGCCTACCTCTAGTCGCATGGGATCAGTTCCGCCGTCGTTTAGAGCTGTTTTTTTTAGGTATTCGTCTGATTCTAGAAGCGAAGTTATGACAAAATCATTCTTTTCTCCAATCGTATATGAATAATAATATCTGCTATCATCCGTTTTAACTGGATCTTTTGGCAGAGACTTTTCGAATTTAAAATCTTTTGGAAGTTTTGTAAAGTCTACAGGCAACCATCCTTGCCCGTCAATTTTTAGATATTCCGCTTCCGTCTTGCATCGGTATTCAAATCCTTCTGGAAGAGAGGGGAGTTCCAATCCGCTGCAATTTGCGCTATAAGAGGGGAGAGAAACATAAACTCTGTTTTGATCGCCCCAAAAAATATTTGGATTTGCATCTCGAAGTTTTGTTAACGCGGAATCAATCAAAGAAAGATCTTCAATTCTTGCCGGATCCCTGTCGCGTTTTTCCAGTTCCGCGACATAGGGTTTTAAATTCAGGATATATATCGAAACTAAAATCGCGATAATTCCAATAATAATTAAAATTATCAAAAATATATTGCGTTTATTTTTAACAGAAACAAGATTCATAAATTTTTTAACACTAAAACTATTTTTTCTCTCCCAATGTTTTAATTATAATACTAATAAATAAATTTATCAAGCGTTTTTCGGTTTGGGCTATTTTGGGCTACATGGAGCAATTGGGAAGCGGGATAGATAGGACATTCCAATTATTCAAAGACTTAAAAAAGAAAAAACCCAAAATAGAGAATTTTGAGAATATGGCGATTGTGACGATATGGAAGTAAGTTATAAAGTTATAAAGTTATAAAGTTATAAAGTAGAAAGTTATAAAGTAGAAAGTTATAAAGTTATAAAGTAGAAAGTTATAAAGTAGAAAGTTATAAAGTTATAAAGTCGGGGTATGAAGAAGTTGAAAATCTAATTTTCAATTTTCAATTTTCAATTTACAATGAATTTTCAATGATTAAATTTTCAATCGAATAAGGAAATTTAATCTAAAACCGAGTTTTATGGAAGAAAGTAGGATATTGGGCAAGTGGGTAAGCTAGACCTTGACTTCATATTTTGAACGATATATAATGCATATATGATGAAATATTGATAATTTGTAACATATATCAAACAAAATGAACAAAAATGAGCTTATAAAAATACTTGAAGATTGGAATTTTTGGAAAAAAGATTTAAAAGTTGGGCTTATTCGCAGCTCTTATTTGGATGTTTTGGAAGAGAGACTGTCGAGCGAGCAGATAAAAGTGATAATAGGAGCAAGAAGAAGCGGTAAGTCGTATATAATGAGACAACTTGCTAAGTGGATTATGGAAAAAAAGGGAGTAAGCAAGAATAATATACTGATTATAAATTTTGAAGACCCCAGATTCACCGGATTGGATACAAAGCTTATTCAGGAGGCATTTGATGTTTATTTGGAGACTTATAAGCCGAAAGGTGAAATATATGTTTTTCTGGATGAAATACAGGAAGTTTCTAAATGGGAGAAATGGGTTAGGACAATGCAGGAGCTAGGAAAAGCTAATATGATCATTTCCGGTTCTAATTCGAAGCTTTTAAGCAGTGAATTGGCGACGGTATTAACAGGAAGGCATTTGGATATGACGGTTATGCCTCTTTCTTTCGTGGAATTTTTGAAATTTAAAGGATTGGAAATAAAAAATACGCTAGATCTCGTAAGAAATGAAATAGAATCAAAATCATTGCTCAAAGAATTTTTAGAATTCGGTTCTTTCCCTTTGGTAGTTTTGGGGCAAGACAAAAAAAACATTCTCCTTTCATATTTTGACGATGTGGTAAATAAAGATTTGATCAAGCGCTATAAAATCAGGAAAACCGAGGAAATAAAAAGTTTGATAAAATTCTACTTGAGCAATATAGCTTCGCCCGTCACATTTACTTCTTCCGGGAAATTTCTGAATATATCTACGTTAACAGTTGAAAGATTCTCGGTATATTTGGAAGCTGTATATGCGGTATTTTTTCTTAAAAGATTTTCATATAAGTTTAAAGAACAGGAAAAGAGTCCCAGAAAAGTTTACGCGGTCGATACCGGCGTGGCCAACACAATAGGTTTTCGTTTTAGTCCAAACTTAGGCAGGCTTGCGGAAAATACCGTATTTTTGGAACTAAAAAGAAGGGCATATCTTAATCCATTTATGGAAATATATTATTGGAAAAGTTTAGCCGGCGAAGAAGTTGATTTTGTGTTAAAGGAAGATACGAAGGTTAATGAGCTAATTCAAGTATGTTGGAATATGGAAGATATAAATACCAAAAAGCGGGAAGTTAGGGCTCTTTTAAAGGCGATGAAAGAATTTAAATTGAATAGCGGGTTGATAATAACTGAAGATTATGAAGGCGAAGAATCTTTTTCCGGTAAAACGATCAGGTATATTTCGCTTCGAAAATGGCTATTGGGATTGAGTGCGAAGTAATGAAGGACCCTCTGAAAAACACCTTTTATGTCATTCCCGCGCCTGCCTGTCCGGTAGGCAGGTAGGCGGGAATCCAGTATTTAAGCCAAATATAATTTTCGATATGATGCTTTTTAGTCGTTTTTCAGAGGTTCCTGAAGTTATTGACATTCTCCTTATTTAGTGTATAATATGTATAGAAAGTAATATGATATATATTATATTATAACAAAATATACATGACAACATTAAGCAATAAAGAACTTGAAATTATAGAAAAACTAGTTGTAAAATACGGCAATATAGTTGTTTTCGATATGATTTTCGAAATAGTCGGTAAAAACAAGAGCAAGCAAGAAATTAAAAATTTTGTTACTAATTTAGTAAGAAAAGGCTGGTTCGTTAGAATTAAAAAAGGCACTTTTGTCATATCAGATATTTCCAGCCGCGGCACTACGGAACTTAGTCAATTGGCAATCGCGCAAATTATTAATAATGATTCATACGTTTCGCTTGAAGCGGCTTTGCAATACTATGGATTATTTGATCAGTATTTAAAAGTTATTACTTCAATTGGTAAAAAAAGAACTTATAATAAAAAGTTTTCCAATTGGATTTTTAAATATATAAAAGCCAAAAAAAATTTATTAAATTTCCATAAAGAATACAATATAGATGGACGCTTGGTAAAAGTCGCTCTAAAAGAGCAGGCTATTCTTGATTTTTTGATTTATAGAAGGATGGTAAATAATATTGATTTGGTTATTGAAAAACTGGAAACTTACAAAAACGATTTTGACTTAAGGCGATTTATAGAAATTAGCAAGAAATGCACAGTAACGGTAGTAAGAACGTTGGGCTTTATTTTTGATTTAGTCGGGATTAATTCCGATGAATTATATAATTCAGTTAAAAAAAATAAGAATCATAGTTTTATGACTTCTGGCGCTGAAGTTTTTAATGCCAAGTGGAGAATTTATACGGATAAGCATTTTAAAAATAACTATGGCGCAAAATATTAAAAATATACAAATAATGAGCAGAAAACAGTTAGCATTGCTAAATCGCCAAAAACTTAAATATCCTTTGGCTATCGCTGAGAAGGATTATTTTTTGACGCTTGTTTCTAAAATAATCTATGATTCGCCTTTGCGTGAAAAATTGATTTTTAAAGGCGGAACCGCTCTGCATCACGTTTATCTTCCACAACTGAGGTTTTCCGAAGACCTGGATTTTTCAAGCAATAAGGAGAGTATTGAACTTGAGGATGCAAGAGAGATATTTAAAAATTATGATTTCTTAAAAATTAAAAAAGATTATATTTCTGGAGCGACCATAAAACTAGAAAAGTTGCAGTATGTCGGGCCGTTGGGACAGGCTAATTCGCTTAAAGTTGAAATTGATTTCTTGCAAAATGTTGTTTTACTTCCGTTGGAATTAAATTATGAAAATGTTTATGGAGTTAGAACTAAAGTGCGGGCAATGGATATAAGAGAAATTGCCGCTGAAAAGGTAAGAGCGATGAATGATCGGGTTAGATATCGCGATTTTTATGACTTTACAATGATTTTTTTGAAGTTAAACCTTGATTTGGAGGAGGTGATAGAGTTAGTCAAGCGAAAAGAAATCAGAAAAAATATCAGTCTAAAGAGCATTTTAAGTAATTGGGAATTGGCCAAGAAAGATAAAATCAATGAATTGTCGGCTATTTATTTTGCCGAAGAATTGGCTGATGAGCAAATTTTTGAACAGTTGAAAAAACTTGATTTTGCTGAAATTAAAAAAGAAAAAACCCAAAATAGAGAATTTTGAGAATATGGCGATTGTGACGATATGGAAGTAGTCATAAAGTTATAAAGTTATAAAGTTATAAAGTAGAAAGTTATAAAGTTATAAAGTCTAATTTTCTCCGCCAGCCGGCGGATTCATTGAATTTTCAATAATCAAATTTTAAATGAATCTCTTCTTAAAACTAAGTTTTAGGAATTTGGATTAAATAAGGCTAATCATAGGATTTTTTCTGACTTTACCCCCCTTTTTTTTGAAACTAAGCTTTTGGAAGAAAGAAACTCAATTTTTGACTAAATTCCTTAATATGGTATAATGCAAATAAAGAGCTAAACCATATTAACAAAATATATGCAATACTTAGACAAAAAAATTCAAAAAAGGATTGATGATAAACTGGCGTTGCTTAATTCGTTGCGGCCGCTTCCTGTTTCAGCTGTAAAAAAATTAAGAGAGCAGTTTGAGATTGAAATGACGTATAATTCAAATGCAATCGAGGGTAATAGTTTGACTCTCAAGGAAACATATCTGGTGATCAATGAAGGGCTGACTATCAAGGGCAAGCCTCTTAAGGATCATCTTGAGGCAAAAAGCCACAAAGAGGCATTGGATTATTTGTATGAATTGGTTGATAAGAACAATACAATTTCTGAACGATTTATCAGGTCATTAAATCAGATTGTGATGCAAAATATCGATAGAGAATGGGCTGGAAAATATCGCAATAGCGCTGTGATCATCGGTGGATCAGACCATAAGCCGCCTGAAGCCTTGGAAATTCCAAAACTCATGGAAAATCTTATGGATTGGATTAGGGCGAATAAAAAAATAATTCATCCGGTGGAAATTGCCGGCATATTGCACCATAAATTGGTTTTTATACATCCTTTCTTCGATGGCAATGGCAGGACTTCGCGGCTCGCTATGAATATTATTTTGATGCAATCCGGTTTTCCCTTGGTGATTATATTGAAAAATGATCGTAAGAAATATTATCAGACCTTGGCTTTTGCCGATAAAAATGATTATGTTCCGTTTGTGAATTTTATTGCGCGAGCTGTTGAGCGAACGCTGGATATCTATTTGAAAATATTAATGCCGGATAAAAAAAATAAGGAAAAATTTGTTTTTTTGGCGGATCTCGCAAAAAAGACCAAATTTACAGAAAAATACTTGAATCTTTTGGCGCGCAGCGGAAAACTTGAGGCTCACAAGGATGGTCGTAACTGGCTTTCATCTGAGGATGCACTGAATAGATATATGAATAGCCGTGAAAGAAAAAGAAAGTAGACTGTCAAGAATGTTTTCTGAAGTCGAGAACTTTGAGAATATGGCGATTGTGACGATATGGAAGTAAGTTATAAAGTTATAAAGTTATAAAGTTATAAAGTTATAAAGTAGAAAGTTATAAAGTAGAAAGTTATAAAGTAGAA
>JAHILZ010000072.1 GCA_018896765.1 Patescibacteria group bacterium
CTAATATCTAATATCTAATATCTAATATCTAATATCTAATATCTAATATCTAATATCTAATATCTAATATCTAATATCTAATATCTAATATCTAATATCTAATATCTAATATATCTTTCATCTGTCAGCAGTTGATAGTATTTCCTGATAATTCTCCTCGCTCCTACCGCGCTCCACAACTGCACTTTTGAGAGCGATGCTTGCACATTAGGCTGGTTGGAAAATAACCTTGCCTTGCCGTTATCATCCCAATAAAGTTCGGGTATGGAACCCATGGATTCAAAAGCGTTGAAAGAATTTTCCGCGGTTACTATCATGGTTTTTTTAATTTTCTTAGTCAGTTCTTTATCCCATTCTTCGATAATCGCCTGCTTAAGAGCCCTGCTTAAAGCTAAAACCGTAAAAGCGGTCTGTTTGACCCAAATCACCATCCCGTGATATTCCGCCGTCGTGTATCCATATTGGTTATTATTCGCAATCAAGAGCGGCCCGGATGCGGTATAAAAATATTTTTTATCCAGCAAGCGATCGCAGAAACTCTCTATTTCCTCTTTGGCGGCGGCGCTATAAGTATATAAATACGATTCATCAAGATGATTTACCTCCATTTTTTTCCAGGGACTTTTCTTGTTCGCCGGATCCGGATTAAAAAGCGCCAAAGCATAGGCAATCTTGCCGTCCGAGTTTTTAAAAAGATACTCTTGCTTCTTATTCTGCCATTTTGAGATCAGCTTATCAATATCGGGAATTCTGATCCCCAGTTTTTCCTGAAATTCTTTGAGCACTTTCAAAGCTTCGGGATAAAAAACCGCGTTAACATCGAAAGGCGCGATGCCGTCGGCGATTTTCTTGAACGACCACGCCCCGTCCCGCCAATTGCCGGATCTATGATATTTCCCTCCGGGCTTTTGCATTTTTAAAGGCATCTCTTTAAAAATAATATAATCTTTTTCCCGGGCATTATTGGCGATATAGCGCGCCACCAATTTTACTTTTTCCCTGATTTCTTTATTGAGAAAAAAGTCGTTGGAAAGAAACTTCATTCCCAAAATATAATGCGGCTCAATATCGATCATATGGCGATCCAAAATATCTTTACCGGAAATTTCAAATTCATATTTAAATTCGCCCACCACGTCTTCGTGCCAGCCCTCGCCTTTTTTATTGACATTTTTCAAAGAAGCTTCATACATATAACCCCTAACCGCCTCATTCAAATCATGAGCTCCCAAATCCGCGGACTCCATCCAATCGCGCGGAAATATGGTCCCGAATCGATCTCCGGATGTTTTGCCCCACGCGATTAGATGCTTAATTTCTTTTTCCGCGCGATTCCATATTTTTTTTATCAAGTCCTTTTTCTTCCCGAAAGCTCCGAAATCCATTCCTCCTTCCTGCGCGTCAAAAAAATTGCTGAATTTTTTGCAATTAATATCATTGGTTGACGCCTTAATCAGAAAATTTATTTTCTTTTCCTTGCCAAAAATCTCAAATCCTTTATACGGTTTTACGATTTTTTTTATTTTTACGTCTTTATTAAATTCAAAAATTGATTCGTAATAAAAATCTTCGTCATAAAAACGCTTAAAACTTATGCTTGAACCGCTCTTTTCCTCTTTAAGCTTTATAATCTGCGGAATTGACCGCTCAAACTCGCGCCTTATTTCCAAGAAAGTTTTTGTCCTGTCTTTTCCTTCTTTTTTAAGCATGCGCATTGTCCTTATGTCATCCATAGCCGGATAATATAAATTTATAGCGGAGGCGGCAAAAAATCCTTTAACATATAATACATTATCTTTTTCAGCGACACTATTGATTTTTATTTTATGAGTGGGAATATCAATCAATCCGCAATATAAATGATTATTCGGGCCAATGATCCTGAATTGCCCAATCTCGTCGAAATCGACATAGTAGCCGCCCGCGATCCATAGATTTTCTTCGAGTTTTGTTTCGTTGCGATCCATAAGCTTAATGAATATATACCCTTAATTTAACCTTTTTATATTATATCTTTATCTGTTTTTCTTCACAATTTTTTCATAAACTTTTTCGTACTTTTCCACCATTTTTTCCAGAGTAAAATTATCTTTCACATGCTTCCGGCAAGCCGCTCTATCGATCTTATCGATTTTTTTAACCGCCTCGGCCATTCCTTCGATATTTGGCTCGCCTTTTTTATTCAGAGGGGGGATAACAAATCCGGTTACCCCGTCTTTTACCACTTCTTTGACCGATCCTCTGTCAAATGCGACGACCGGCGCGCCGCAAGCCATCGCCTCGATCATCACCAAGCCGAACGGCTCTTCCCATTGGATCGGAAAAATAAAAGCCTTCGCTTTCCGATACAGCTTAGGAAGTTCGAAAGGAGAAATCATTCCTTCATAGCTAATCTTGCCTCCGATAAATGGCTTAAGTTTTTCTTCCCAGTAGCGCGCGTCAAGAATTTCTCCGGCAATTTTAAGCGGCAAGCCGGATTTTTGCGCAACCTTAACCGCCAAATCAAACCCTTTCAATGGCACAACGCGCGAGGCTTCAAATAAATAATCCCCGCCTTTTTCATCAAATTTATACTTTTTAATATCAATGCCGTTATAAATAGTGTCAATGTAATTTATTTTCTTGCTCGGTCCTCTCTGAGACTCGCTGATCGAAACAAAATTAATATTTTTATTTTTTGAATAAAGCTCGTAAACAAATTTTCTCCAGCAAGAGATCGGATCGTGAAGAGTAAAAACCGTCGGCACCGAACTGTTGACCGCAAAATTAATAGCGATATCAACCGGATGAATGTGCACAATGTCAAACTCTCTTTTTTGGGCGCGCCGATAAATTTCCGATATATATATTTGCTCGTAAAAATTAATCACCCGGTCTTTTCGGATATCAATGCATCCGGGCAGCGTCGGATGCGTTTCCAGCGGCGGCAAGCCCAAATCAACCACTTTCCCTTTGGATTTTGAACCCTTGGCGCCAAATAAAGTGACTTCATGCCCTCTTCTCGCCATTTCATCGGCCAAAAAACTGGTAATCCAAATCGGAGCGAAAATCACATCTTCCGCCGGAGGAGTAGGATATCGCCCGCTGCAAAACATTGCAATACGCATAAAATTAGTAAGTAGTAAGTAGTTGGTAGTGGGTAGCAGGCAGGAAAAATCCGCTTTATATCCTTAAAGCATATTTTGTCCTACTTACTACTTACCGCCCCCTACAACCTAAATATTTAATCGCTTGATTAAAAGCTGTTAAAATTTTAGCTATTCCTTTCTTTCGGTTTTTCTCGCTGACATGCGATGATTGCATAAAAATTGTGATCATTTTAGGGGCTAACTTCAAGATTGAAAGGAAAAAGCACTTTAAAAATACTTCTTTATTTTCAGCCCGTTTCAGCTCAAGAGCGAACAACTTTTCTCTCCAACCCTCATTAAGCCAGAGCAAAAACCACATAAACGCCAAATCAATATAAGGATTGTCCAAGTGAGCGTATTTCCAGTCATGAACGACTATCTTGCCCTTATTGTAAACAAAATTTCCGGGATGAAGATCGCCATGCGCCAGATAATTATTGTTTTTTTCCAAAAATTTTCCATATTTATCGAATATTCCCAAAACTTTTTTTTGCTGCTTAGCGTTTATGAATTTCTTGGACAAAAGCAAATAATCCAAAAAATATTTTTTATACGTGACGGCGTTATGTTTTTCAAACAACCGATAATTATCGTCTTTTTTCTGGCGATTGAATTTATCCGAAATATCATTGCGCACGAAATCCAAAAAATTTGAAATTTCTTCGGGCGATATTTTTTTGACAAATTCCGGACTAAATCCCCACACATCGCCCATTCTTTTCCCTTCCGTGTATTCTCTGATCATCCACTCCGGTTTTTTCACAATTTCGCTTTTATAATATTTAGGCGTAACAAAAAACTTATTATGAAAAAAATTTTCTGATAAGAATTTCGTGAGGATCACCTCTTTGATAAAACTTTTATGGCTCACCAGCTTCGGATAAAGGCGGATTTTTATGTAAACCGTTTCTTTTTTCCGGCTCAAACAGACAGAAGCGTAATTGTGGTATCGAGAACTGACGTTTATAACTTCAACTAATTTTTGCTTTTTTAGTATTGCTTCAACTTCGGATAGTTTTTTTGCCATGGTAACTATTAAGACCTAAAATAATGGAATTGGATCATTCCACCACCTCCGGGAATCATTATATTATTTAATTATCAAATTATTAAAACGCCATTCATCCCCGCCTGCTTAAGACGGAGATGAATTTTTTTCCGCGCAATTCGCGCCATTTTTTATTCGCGAGCTGAATCTTTTTCCTCTTCTTTTTCTTTGGATACTTTAATTTCTCCGCGCTTGACCATATTTTCTACAATTTTCATATTACATTCCAAGTAGGCAACCTTCCAATAATCTCCTTTTTCCCCAAAATCATTAAAATCCTTGACTCCCCACTCTTTTTCTCTTGCCTCTTTTAAATATCTTGCCATTATTTCCCAATCTTTTCCGCTAATCTCTATCTTGCTTTTAAGATCAGGAAAACACTCCGATACATATCTGATCCTTGAAGCCAATTCCCATGGATTTGCTTTCCGCCCGGTTCCTTCTTCTCCTTTTCTCATTATCTCAATTTCTTGAAGCATGCCCTCTTTATCATCCGAATCAAACAAAGAGCGCGACACATCGCCAAATTTTTCCGGATCAAGATTATTCATATGCCCGGCGCGCGGAATTACCTTGTGCCAATCTTTTTTCCTGATCAAATTTTTCAAATCCTTCACCATTCCATTCCATTTTATCTCGGAAACTTCGAGTCCTTTCTCTTTAAATCTTTTCTCGTCTAAAATATCTTTTAAATAGCTTGTCTGGAATTCTTCGATCCACGACTGTTCTGACTTGATCTCTTCTTTAATTTTTTCTTCGTCCCACCCTTTCTTCTCGCCTTCTTTCGTTTTAGCCTCTGCGGCATTGCTGATATCAGCCGCCATTCTGTCTTTGCATTTTTTCACGTCTTCGTCGGTCAATTCTACTTTTTCTATTCTCGCTTCCGGCGCTTCCTTCCTCAAACGCTCAAGAGCGGCGCCTTCAAACGCTATTTTCTGGCCGCCTCCCAGCCCTTTTCTATTCCTTTCTCGCTCCATTTGGGCTTCAATGCCTTTTATATCTTCTTCGGTTATTTCTATTTCAAAATCTGTTTCTTGACAAGTTTCAATAATATCCAATTTCAAGTTCTCCTCAGAAACATTGCCTTTTTTTTTCTCTTTCTCTTTATTCTCGCTTTCCTCAAGAAACTTATAAGACGAACCGTCAAATCCTTTTTCTCCAAATTCCATGTTTTTACCTTTCTTACGCGCTCTTAGGGCGCGTAAAATTATTTGTTATAACATTTCAGCATAGCGCAAAATTTACTTTTTGTCAATCGAGAATTTTCAAAAATTTTCACATTAATAATTTTCAAGAATTTTCTTTTTATCCAGTATTTTTTCATAAATTTTTTCATAAACATCGGCCATCTTTGAAGCGGTGAAATTATCCAAAAAATACCGATAGCAATCCTTCCTGTCAATCTGGTCGATTTTTTTCATAGCCGCTACCAATCCGTCGATATTGGCTTTTTTATTTTTGCCTGGTGATTTTACTATAAAACCGGATTTTCCTTCGCTCACCACTTCTCTTACGGAACCCCTGTCAAAAGCGATTACCGGCGTGCCGCAAGCCATCGCCTCAATCATCACCAAGCCAAAAGGCTCTTCCCATTCAATCGGATAAAGCAAAGCCTTGGCATTGCTGAAAAACTCAAGCTTTTGCTTTTGATTTATTTCGCCGACATATCTTATGTTCTTATTCAAGCGCGGTTTGATTTGAGTGTTAAAAAAATCCAATTTCGCGATATCAATCCTGCCGGCAATATCCAAGCGCGCTCCCATTTTCTCAGCCGCGAGAACCGCGTTAAGAACTCCTTTTACCTCGTCAATTCTGGCAATCCAAATAAATTTATCATCAGGATCTGAATTAAACTTATATTTTTTCGGATCCAGTCCATTATAAGCATTGCCGACAAAATTCAAATTTACCATGGAATTCTTTCTTTGCATCAAGCTAATCGACACAAAATTATGTTTTTTGTAATGGCGATAGGTAAAAATCCTGCCGGAGGTTTTCCTCTTGGCATGCATATTATTATGCATCGTGCTTACCACCGGCGTTTTAATTAAAGGAATAAAAAATTGGTCATAGAGATCGATGTGGGAATGGATAATATCAAACTCATCCGCGCGCTCAAAAGCCATGGCGACATTCATCATATCATAAGAGATTTCTTTCCATGGTATTTCATCTCTGAGCAAAGCTCTCGGATAAATAGATACGAGCTTGGCTCGTGTTTTTGAATCTCCGCTGGCGAATAAAGTAACATTGTGCCCTCGCGCCACAAGCTCTTCGGTCAAAGATGAAATTACCAGTTCAGTTCCTCCATATTTAGCCGGCGGAACCGAAACCCACATTGGCGCGATTTGCGCGATTTTTAATTTTCTCACCCCATTAGACATTGTGTTTCTGCTCATATTTTTTTAACCCCCCCCTCAGACATATGCGGTTTTCGCTTTGAATGTCTAACGGGGTGAATTATTTGCCCTTTCCAACCTCCCTTTCGTAATAAAATACAAAAACAAGGAAAAAATAAATTATTAACTTTGCCTATTTAGGCAAAACAGGCGGTATTTTAAGGCTTGACAATTCCAAAATAAATTTTGACGCCCATCGATAAACATTCTTATCCTTAACAATTTCTTTCATTTTTCCCATTCGCTCGATTCTCTCTTTAGCGGGCATTTCCAAAGCGTTTTTAATCGCGTCCGCCATCTGCTCGACATCGTAAGGATTAACAAGCACCGCGTCGCTCAGCTCTCTGGCAGTCCCGGTAAAATGCGAAAGTATAAGCATTCCTTTTTCCCGATCCGCGGCGGCAATAAATTCTTTAGCCACGATATTCATTCCATCGTCCAAAGAATTAACCATGCAAATATCGGCATTTTTATAAAAGGGAATCAATTCTTCGATGCTGAAAATATCATCGGTAAAGCTTATCGGATACCAAGAATCGGAATAATATTTCCAATTTATTTTTTCAACCAAATTTTTAATATCCTTCAGCAAGTTTTGATACATAGGAATGCGCATCCTTGAATGCGGAGCAATCCCCAAATAAACAAATTTTTTCTGATATTCGGGATATTTTTCCAAAAATCTGTCTATGGCTTTAAGGCGCTCAATTGTTCCTTTGATATAATCAACCCGCTCGACGCTCAAGCACAAATATTTATAATCGCCGCTGATATATTTCTCTGTAAGCTTCTGCCTAGTTTTCCTGCTTTTGCCCGCAAGCGAATTGATCAATTCATAATCTATGCCGATCGGAAAAGCTTTCACGATTGTAGTATGATCTTTATAAGAAACGGTGGAGCGCTCATGATCTACTTTTGCCTCAAGTTCTTTGGCGATACTATTGAAAAAATTCGTGCAATAATAGCCCAAATGGAACCCGAGCAGATCATTAGCTAAAAGCCCTTCCAAGATTTCTTTCTTCCATGGGCAAATCCTGAAAATTTCCGCCGCCGGCCATGGAGTATGCCAAAATTGCGCCACAACCAAATCCGGCCTTTTCGCCTTGAGATATTTCGCGACCAGCGCGAAATGATAATCTTGAATCCAAATAAAAGCTTTGGATGTTCCCACTTTTTCTAAAATCGCTTCGGCAAATTTTTCATTGACTTTTTTATAGCACTCCCATTCTCCATGATTAAAATTAGGGCGTATATGAGCCAGATGGCAAAGGGGCCAAAGTGTGCCGTTGCTGAATCCGTCATAATAGCAATCCAGCTCTTTCTTGCTAAGCCAGATTCTTTTTAACGTAAAGCGGGGATTTTCCGGCGGAACCATGATTTCGTCGTTTTTATCAACCACTTCCCGATCCGCGTCGCCGCTGCCATTGGCGATCCAAACGCCTTTTGTGACTTGCATGATGTAATCCAAAGGATTTACCGCTCCGCTTACCGCGCGCACGCACTTTATTTTATTTTCGCTATGAATATGGCTATAGGGCTCGCGATTGGAGATAACCACGAACAAGTGATCTTTTAGTTTTTCCTTAATAACATCCTTAAGCGAGTCTTTTGTCCACATAATAATAGCTATTTGATATTAGAAATTAGATATTGAAGAATAATTTAATATCCAGTATCTATTATCTAATATCTGAAACACAATATTCTAGCGATAGCTCACGCGCCTACGCTTCACGAAACTTAAATCCTATATCTCTCTTTAATAAAAACCTCCGCTACCGCGTTGGTCCAGCCAAAGCCGGATTGAGGCGGATACCTGTCAAAAGGAACTTTTTCGCCGCTTCCTTCCTGCCCATCGTATTTTTCCCAAATTTTTCCTGTACGCTCCCAATTTTCGCAAACTAATTTTACAAAATCTTTTTTAATTTTTTCCGCTTCTTTCGAAAACCCATATTTTTCCATTCCTTTGGCCGCTATATACTGCAGTGGCGCCCAAATAATCGGATAATTCCACTGCCTGTCTTGATAGCCGTAATCTTTATCGCAAGCCGCAAGCCCTTTTTTGGTCTCAAAAATTTTAAGATTGTCTTTCATTTTTTCCGCCTGCTCCGCGCTTGCCAGCCCCGCAAACATCGCCTGATAGCAGGCCAATGATTTTATTTTTTTCTTTTCGCCGGTTTTAAAGTTGTAATCGTAAAACAGGCCATCTTCTTCATCCCACATTAATTCGTTGATGGTTTTTTTTCTCGCTTCCGCTTTTTTATTCCAATCCTCGGCTTCTTCTTCGTTTCCAAATTCTAAGGCAAATTTTTCAAATTCTTTTTCGTACTGATAAAGATTGCAATTTAGATCGATCGGCAATAAATCATGAATATCGCTATCGTCAAACCTCGGCGACATATCCCAAGACGCTTCAGCGCGAGATTTATAGGTATGCGATTTTTTATAATCTCCAATCGGACTATCGCCGCTTTCATCATAAAAACGGCTTAGGCCGGAGAGCGTTAAATGGAATTCGTCCAGCCAATATTCATTATACTCTTTTTTTACCAAATCAAAAGCTTTTTCGAGCCATTTTTTGTCATGAGAATCTTCATATGCGTCCCTGATCATCGGCGCTAAATACGGCGTTTGCGAGCGAGTAGACCACTTTTTCTTATTCGCATTCAGCACCTTGCCATAAGTTTCTACTTGATACAAACAATTGTCAACAATGCCCTTAATTAATTCCTGCCTGCCTGCCTCGGTTTTTAATCCCTGGATTATAAAATAGCTGTCCCAATAAAACATCGCGTTGAATTTTTCTTGATTGGGAGCGACATATTTTTCCGGCAAATACAAGATATCGTCGGGGTTATCGCTATCCTTGGGAGCGTTTTTAGCTTCAAAAATAAAATCATCCCACTTTTTTTCAATAAACTCCAAAAGCTCTTTCGCTTGTTCGCGGGTTATTTCGCTCTCCATGTCTTTTTCAGTTTCGTTAATTTTTGTTTCTGAGTCGGATTCTTTTTCAAACATTAAACTAATTCAAATCCAAATTTCAAAACCCAAATGTCAATTCAAATCCAAAATCCAAATTTCAAAAATTGTAAATTTGACATTTAGTCATTTGACATTGATTTGACATTTAAAATTTGTCATTTGACATTAAAATTAAACTAAATCAAACTAAGCATTCAATTATTAAACTTTTGTCGAATAATCAGCTAAAACCTTCTCATATACTTCCTCATATCCTTCCGCCATCGCCTTCGCGCTAAAATGTTTCACCGCATGATCGCGGCAAAAAGCGCGGTCGATTTTATCGATTTTTCCGACCGCTTTTGCCATTTCATCGACATTTTTGACGATAAATCCGGTTTTGCCCTCGATAATCTGCTCTCGCGCCGGCCCATTGTCAAAAGCGATTACCGGCGCGCCGCAAGCCATCGCCTCAATCGTCACCAGCCCAAACGGCTCATTCCAATTTATCGGATTCAAAACCGCTTTGGCGTTTCTAAAAAGTTCGATTTTTCCCTTGTCGCCCAGTTCACCCAGATAAACAATTTGCTTGCCGTCAATTTCCGGTTTCACTTTCTCGTTGTAATATTTTAAATATTCCTCGTTGGCCCAATCAATCTTTCCGCCCATTACCAATTTCATGCCAATTTTTTTGGCTACTTGGATCGCTTCGTAAGTTCCTTTGTCATGGCAAAATCTTCCCAGCCACGCAATATAATTTTCCGGATTGGGATTGAATTTAAACTCGGAAAAATCCAGGCCGTTGTATACAACGCCGGCATAATTTAGAAAACCCAAGGTTTGCTGGGCTTTAGAAATAGTGACAAAATTATTTTTTTTATATTTTTTCAAAAGAAGCAATCTGTCTTGTTTTGCCGGATCATTTTCTCCCGGCATAACAAAATGGATTGTAATTACAACCGGGGTTTTAACCCAATTGGCAAACGCAAGCGCCACATAATCTTGTCTGGTATTGAGATGCGTATGAATAATATCGTACTGGTCAGCCTTATCAAAGGCATTGGTTATATGCAAAAGCGGATACAACGGATTGGTCCAGGGAATCCCGTCCCGATAAAGAGCCCTGGGATAAACTGATTCCAATTTTCCTGAAGTTTTTGAATCGCCAGTGGCAAATAAAGTCACATCATGCCCGCGCCGCACCAATTCTTCGGTTAAATTATAAACAATCCGTTCTGTCCCGCCATACAACGGCGGCGGAGTAGTTTCCCAAATAGTTCCGATTTGCGCGATGCGAAGTTTTTTCATGATTATTATTTTATTACTTTATAAATGTTTCTCCCCATTCGTCTTCTCAAGCATCGCCACGATTTTTTTCACGTCTTGCGACTGGGATTTATCGCAAATCAGAATCACATCCGGCGTATCCACGATTATCAAACCTTTCAGCCCTACTGTAGCGATTAATTTTTTCGGCGAACCGTAAACCAGCAAATCCTTTGACCCGATATCCAAATGCGCGGCTTTAACGAAATTTCGATTATTATGTTTTACCAGCGAATCTTTGAGCACCGCCCAGCTGCCGATATCGCTCCATCCCAAATCCGCCGGAATCATCAGGACTTTATTGTCATTTTCGACAATACTATACGCAAAAGGAACAGGATCGCTTCCGGGATACTCTTTTTCCAAAACTTCCCCGTATTCCGGAGTATCCACGGCATTTATAAATTTCAATATCCGCTGATATGTATCCGGCACGAATTTTTTGTATCTTTCAATTAAATTTTTCGGTTTAAAAATATAAATTCCGGAACTCCAAAAATAATCGCCATTTTTAATCAATTCTTGAGCTGTCTCGAGATCCGGTTTTTCTATAAATTTTTCCGCTTTAAAAATTGTACCGCTTCCTGTTCCAGTGAACTTTTTACCTTTTTTTATATAACCAAGACTTGTGTCAACCGCATCAGGTTTTATTCCAATAGTTAAAATGTAGTCGGGATTTTTCTCTAAAAAAGCGGCCGCGTTTTTAATCGCAGCGATTAAAACCTTATCTTTTTTAATCATATGATCCGCAGGCAAAGCAATCGCTATTTCATTAGGATATCGCTTGATAAAAAAAGCGCACGACAGAGCAATGCTTGAGGCCTGCTCCCGATTAACCGGCTCATCAATAATATTTTCTTTTGGCACATTGGGCAGTTCTCTTTGCACTTCTTTGACATAATAAGAACTAGTGGAAATATAAAAATCTTTCCATGAACCTAAAGGCAACAGTCTGTCAGCTGTTTCCTGAAGCATTGTCTTATCGCTGATCAGCTTTTGAAATTGTTTTGGCTTTTCTGTCCGGCTCAAAGGCCAAAGGCGCGTCCCGCGTCCGCCGGCCATAATTAAAATTTTCATGATTGTAATGTTGAGAGCAGAGGGTTGAAAGTAGTTTAAAATAATAAATCATATCTAAATGCCACTTTCTACATTCCACTTTCCACTTTCTAATTATTGTTTAAAATTCTTTCCCATAATTCAGAATAATCTTGAGGATTATTCAAATAATCCAGCTTTTTCAGATCTTTCGCCAAGCTATACATATTTACGTTTTTAACTAATCCAAGCTCGCTAAAATTAGTCGGTTTTAAAAATCGCAAAGGCGGCACCTCGGAATAATTTCCATTTTTCACCCACCATATTCCATCGGCCGCTTTTTTATCAACTAACGCGTAATACGCCGCGCCATGCTTCCTCTTTATTTGTTCATAATCCGAAAGAGAATTGCCGGGCGTCCAATTGCTCATTCGAATAGGATCTTTCGAAAGAAAAAAAGTGAAATGCCCATAGCCCGGCGGCATCAAAACTTTATCGCCGCTTTTCGCCCGCACCGCGTAAACATCAACGACTTTATCGCCTTCCAGTTTTTGCATCAGATAATAAGCGTCGCCCTTGATAAGTTCGTAAAGTTCAGGATAAGTGAAGTTCGTATCTTCTGCTTTTGAATGATAATGTCCGGCGGTTTTATTATATTCCTTCCCCAAAATTACCGGCGCTGATTCAAGGATATCGTAGCGCAACTCCGCTTCTTTGATTTTTTCCGCTTCTTTTTCGCTTTCCGCCAAATCGCGATACATATAATAAAGCGGCAGGGATTTGTTTTTTTCCGCCCATTCTTGATCTAAGATAACCTCTTTCATGTCTTGAACATATCGGACACTGGGAATTCTCTCCTTGCCGCCAAAAATAATCGCATTGGTTTTATTGCCTTTTTGTCCGTAATCGGTATATTTTTGTTTCATAAAAATCACATTGACACACCAACATTTTAACAAAATAATTTTGTTAAAATGTTAAAATGTTAAAATGTTAAAATGATTTATTTGTAATATTGAATAATTTCCTCCAATCCTTTTTCAAAAGGATACTGCGGCTTGAATCCTAAAACTTTTTGGGCTTTACTTGTGTCCGCCCAAGTTTCATAAACATAGCCTTGCAGCGGATTGGGTGCGTATCGACATTCAATTTTTTTGTTAAGCGCTTTTTCCAGCATTTTTACCATATCATTTATGGTGTACTGAAACCCCGCGCCGATATTAAAAACATCATTTTCAACTTTTGAATTCATCGCCAAAACGCATCCTTCGATTATATCTTTCACAAAAGTAAAATCCCGCGTTTGGTTGCCGTCTCCATAGATAACCGGCTTTTGGCCTTTTTTCGCCAACCATAAAAACTGAGTCACCAGATTAGCATAATTCTTTTTAGCTTCTTCGTGCGGGCCATAAACGCTAAAAAATCTAATTCCAATTGATTGCACTTTAAACCAGTCAAAATATAGTTTAGCCAATCGCTCCATAGCATAGCGCGCTTCAGTGTACAGATCTTTTATCATTACCGTCATAGTCTCCACAAATGGCGTCGGGTTTCCGTTATAAACCGAAGAGGAAGAAGCAAAAACTATTTTGCATTTTTCTCTTTTGGCCAATTCTAAAATAGTAATAAATTCATTGATCGCTTCTCCAACAAAATAAGGATTTTTTCGATATAATGGAGTTGAGGAAGGAATCCCATAATGATAGATTCCATCCAAATTTTTAATTGCCTTATTTTTAAAAATATTCGCTACCGGAGATTTAATAAATTTAATTTTGTTCTTCACCGCTTTTAAATTTTTTACGCTTCCGGTTGAAAGATTATCAACCACAATAACTTCATGCCCTTCGCTTACTAATCTTTCCGTTAAATTCGAGCCGATAAATCCGGCTCCGCCCGTAACTAAATATTTCAGCCCGTTAGATTTTTTCAATTCTTTAGAAATTTTCATATCTATAATTTTATTTATTACATGCCTCGCTAAAAAATAACTTTGATATTTCTAACGGGCTAAATATTTTATTTAATATTTTTAAAATTCAGGCTATGCGCCGCGCAAATCGCTACTGCCAGCGCGTCCGCCGCGTCGTCCGGCTTGGGAATTTCTTTCAAATTAAGTATCGCTTTCACCATTTTTTGGACTTGCTGTTTTTCCGCCCGGCCATAGCCGACTGTGGCTATTTTTACTTGCAAAGGGGTGTATTCGCAAATGCGCAAACCCGCGTCTTTCCCTATAACCAAAAGCACTCCGCGCGCTTCCGCCACTTTTATCGCCGTTTTAAGATTCTTAAAGAAAAAAAGCTCTTCCACTGCCATCACCTGCGGCTTATATTTTTTTATAATTTTCCCGATCTCTTTTTTTATAATGCCAAGTCGGTCCGCTTGCGGCAAAATTTTGTCCGTCGTGACGCAACCGTAACCAAGAAGCTCGAGCTTGCTTTTTTCTTTTGAAATTATCCCGTACCCCACTATCGCCGTACCAGGATCAATGCCGAGAATAACCATATAATTCAAAATGGCAAATGTCAAATTTCAAATGTCAAATCAATGTCAAAATCTTAAATGTCAAAATATTTATTTTTATCATTTGAACTTTGAGCTTGATTTGGCATTTATCATTTGAACTTTGACATTGCCAAAAGATTATTTTTTAATTTATGCTCTTTTGCTTAAAACATTCTCTCTTGTTCTACAAATTCTCTATATTAGAGTAAATTTCTTCCACGTCGTCCTGTTCGTCCAATACGTTTAAAAGACCTTTGACTTCTTCCAGCGCCTTCGCGTCTTCAACTTTAATAGGATTTTTCGCTATCCAGTCAATTGAAGCGCTGATTATCTTATTTCCGCCCCCTTGCAGTAATTTTAAAACTTTATCGAAATTTTCCGGCGCGGTATAAATTTCCAGCGCGTTTTCTTTCTCTCGGACATCCTCGGCCCCGGCTTCAATTGCCGCTAGCTCCAAACGCTCATTTTTTTTCTTATCGCCGCTTTCGAGCGCTATCAAGCCAAAATGATCAAATATCCATTTTACGGAACCGATCTCTCCCAGTCGGCCGTTATGTTTTGATAAAATATTTTTTATTTCCCCGACAGTCCGATTTTTATTATCTGTCAAAGCTTTAACCACGAACATTGTTCCGCGCGGCCCGAAAACTTCGTATTCGGCGTTTTCCAATTCGGTTCCGACTTCTCCCCCGGCGCCTTTTTTTATCGCGCGTTCGATATTTTCCCGCGGCATATCTTCATATTTTGCCCTTTCAATAGCCATTCGAAGTTCAGCGTTCATATCCGGCGACGCGCCTTTTCTGGCAGCCACGGCAATAAAACGCGCCATTTTAGTGAAAACTTTGGCCCGCTGGGAATCGGTTTTCGCCTTGCCTCTTTTAATTTGCTTCCATTTGGAATGTCCGGACATAAAAGAAGTTAAAAGTCTAAAGTTAAAAATTAAAAGTTATTGAGTTGCGCTTTGCGCGACACCTTAACTTTTCACTTTGCGCTTTTAACTTTTAACTTCCATAGTGTAGCATTTTTCGCGCTAAAAATCAATCATTTTATTAATATAATTTAGTCTCTTCCGACTTTATAGACTTTATGGACTTCAAGCACAATCTTAATAACCTGTAGACAACAATTTGATGAATAATTATTGACTTAAATTTTATTTATAGTAACATAGATATTGTCCTGATTTTTATACCGTACTATAGGCGGTATATGCTCACTACAATAGTGAGAAAAAGTGAGCAATCGGGATCCCGTTCGCAACAAGGGGGCCTAAAAAAGGCAAGAGGGTTGCAGACTAGCCCAGGTGAGTTAGGAATAATCTAACAAATGGACCTGGGTTTTTAATATTCAAAAATAAAGCCCTTTGTCAATACTTTGACGTTTTGCTAAACACTTGACAAGAGTCAAATTAAAAGATATACTTGATAATATAAATTTTTACAATAAATATGCACTATATCCAACAAAAAATTTTAGGCTTTGCCGATAATTTAAATCTGAAAAGAGACGGCTTGAGACAAATCGGCAGATTGGTGGGCGAATTCCATCCTTTTAAAATTTCTTACCATTTAAAAAAACTGGAGAAAAATGGATTTATTAAAATTGATAAAAAAACCGGAGCGATCAAGCGCATAAAAAATGAAGAGCCGCAAAAAGGGCTATTTTTAGCTATTCCTGTTTTGGGGTCGGCAAACTGCGGCGAGGCAAATATTTTTGCGGAAGAAAATTTAGAGGGTTATATAAAAGTATCAAGAAATATCATAAAAACGGGCGATGGCTTCCTGGCAATCAGGGCTTCCGGCAATTCAATGAACAAAGCCAGTGTTAACGGACAAAATATCGAAAACGGCGATTATGTGATCGTAGACACAAAAAAACAATCGGATACGGGTGATTATGTATTGGCAATTATCGATAACTGCGCCAATATCAAAAAAATACTCCTAAATTCAAAAAACAAAATAATCTCTTTGATTTCCGAATCAACCGAAAATCATCCGGCTATTTTTATCCATGAAAACGACAAATTTCTGATAAACGGTGTGGTGAAATATGTGATCAAAAAACCGGTTGTAAATTAGGCCTCGCGGCGCATACGCCAAGCGAATTAATAATTTTTATTGCATAGGGCTTGCTTTTAATGCGCCAAAAATTATTAATCCGCTTGGCTGCTAACGGCAATATTGAAATTCCTTAACGATAAATTAAAAAATGCCAAAATCTTTTAAAAATGCTATAATATGATTATCTTTCATTATCTATAAAATAATATGACAAATTTAAGAAAAAACGAAGCGAAAACAGATATTAATCTATTTAATTTTATTAAAAAGAATAGATTGTATACAAACGAATGGAATGTCAAAAAGCAAGATAATGGATATATTCAAGAAATTTTGGATAAAACAAGCAAAAAAGAAACCGGAGAGCACGGCTATCCGGACTTGATTTATGTCAATGAAACCAAAAAGCTATTGATTTTAATCGAAAATAAAGATCAAATAAAAAATCATATTTCGAAAAACGGAGACAATCCCGTTGATTTTGCGATTGATGGAATAAAACATTATTTATCTTTTTTTACAAACGAAAAACTGGATAAAGAAAAAGAAACGATCAAAAAATATTTTAAAAATTGGAAAATAATCGGCATTGCTTTTTCCGGAGATATTAACGATGAATATAATCATAGACTTGATACCTTTATCATTGAAAACGATTTAATCCAAAATATAGGCAAAAACGAAATTTTGGACGAAGAAGATTATTTGGCTTTTTTTGAAAATATCGACTTAGAAAAAATAGCCAATGATATCTCAAAATCTTCAAGTGAAATCAATAGGCTGTTAAGAAACTTGGATTCTCAAAAAAGACCTATACTTTTAAGCGCTCTGATGATTTGTTTATATCCAAAAGATAGCGGAGCGGATTTTAAAAATAGCTACAGCTCGTGGAATGCACAGACAATTATCAGAAATATACCTTCAACAATAAGCGATATTTTGGAAAGCGAAAAAATCGATAAAAATAAAATAGAAGTCCTGACAAATGAACTGACTTTTATTAAAACCGACAATGACTTGAATTCCACCGATATTTTAAAAAATATTTTGAAAGAACTTGAGGAAAAAGTGATACCTCTGTTTGACAAGAAAACTTCCTACGATATTATAGGAAAATTTTATGAAGAGTTTTTAAGATACGCGGGGATAACAAATGTAAAAAAAGGCATTGTCTTGACTCCAAACCACATTACCACTTTATTTACAGAGCTAATTGACATAAAAACAAATGATGTGATTTTCGATCCGGCCTGCGGAACCGGAGCGTTTTTAATCGCCGGAATGAACAAACTTGTCAATGAAATTGAAAAATCAAATTTATCGGATAAAAAAGAAAGAATCAAAAACATAAAAACCAAACAACTCATCGGATTTGAAAAAAATAGCACAATGTATTCGCTGGCGATTTCCAATATGCTTTTTAGGGGCGACGGAAAATCACAAATTTTCAATGAAGATTTTTTTTCAAATGAAACAAGTAATATTTTAAACAAACTGCCGAATAAACCCACGATAGGATTTGTAAATCCTCCTTACGGAGGAAAAGACAATAAATCAAACCCAACTAAAAAAGAAATTCAATTCTTGGAAAAAATGCTGGATAGTTGCAGCCGATATGGAATTATTATCGCCCCTCTTTCCGTATATTTTAAAGATGATGTCGACAGAAATAGAATTTTATCAAAACATACATTGAAATATGTTATCAATATGCCCGATGATTTATTTCAACCAAACGCTTTTACACATACGGCCATAGCGGTTTTTGAAACAAATAAACCTCACAATACCGGCAAAGTCGTTTTTTACGACTTGAAGGATGATGGTTTTGTTTTATCCAAGAATAAGGGGAGAACCGATGTCTTGAATAAGTGGAACGATATTAAAAAAGATTTATTAAAAAAACTTCATAATCCGAAAGATAACGAAGATTTTACAAATCTGGTATACAAAGAAATAATCGGAAACGACGAATGGATAATTCAAGCTCACTCAAAAACAAATTATAATGATTTATCGGAAAAAACTTTCGAAAAAAGCGTCAGGGAGTATGTTATTTTTTCCACAAAACTGAAATTAAGCTTGATAGACAAAGATATCGATGAAATTGAATTGTTGGAAATTCTTAATAAAAACAACATAAACGCAACCGAAACTTTAAACAATAATGGAAATGATTATGAATCTTAATAAAAATAATTGGCAAGAATTTAATTTTGATGATGTTTTTGACATATTAAGGGGAAAAAGATTGGTAAATTTGGATCAAATTACCGGAAATATCGCCTATATTTCTTCAAGCAAAAAAAATAACGGAGTTGACAATTATATTCTTCCGCCCGATTTTATGAAAATATACAAAAATGCGTTAACGCTAAATAATAGCGGCAGCGTCGGTTATTGTTTTTATCACCCTTATGAATTCGTCGCTTCCGATCATTGCACGGTAATCCAAATAAAAGACAAAAGAATAAAACTAACTAATTACATTTCATTATTTCTTAAACCGATTATTGAATTAATGAAAAGCAAATATAACTTCGCCCGAGAAATAAACAACGAAAGACTGAAAAAAGAAAAAATCTTACTCCCGACGACAAGCGATAAACTTCCCGATTGGAAATTTATGGAAAATTATATTAAAAATTTAGCAAAAAAAATAAAATACGATAAAAAAATCACTAAAAACAAACTTATTAAAAATACAATAAAATTTACATCTAAAAACTGGAAAGAATTTAAAATTAAAGATCTTTTTATCATTCAAAAAGGGGAAAGATTAACAGTAATAGACAGAATGTTTGGAGACACGCCTCTTTTAACGGCATCGTCAGTTAATAATGGAATATCTTGTTTTATCGATTACGAATTTTTTAAAAATAAAAAAATAATTTTCGAAAATAAAATAACCGTTGATATGTTTTGCAATATTTTTTATCAAGAATTTAAATATTTCAGCGATGATAATATTCACACTTTATTATTTAAAAACAAATCATACGAAAAATATTATGAAAATAAATATGTTAATTTATTTCTGGTTTCGATTTTAAAACAATTGTCAAGAAAGTATGATTATGGCAGACAAGTAAGATTAAAAAGATTCGAGGAAGAAGTTATCAGCCTGCCGATTACCGATAAAAACGAACCGGATTTTGAATTTATGGAAAATTACATTAAATCGTTGAATTATTCTCAAAATTTATAATTTTTACCGATAAAATATCGTAAAAATGTTATAATATAGATATAATCAAATTTTATATGAACGAAAGAAAAACGGAAAACATAATCAGAAACAAACTAAGAATTCTTGGTTATTTTGATAATCAAGAAATTTTGGTGGAAGAACAAAAAAGCGATAATGGAATTATAAATAACCTCTTGTCCAAGGCCAGCAAATCTGGCGCCGGCGCCGGCTATCCGGAGTTCATAATAAGAAAAAATAATTCGGATGTGATTATTATTATTGAATGCAAAGCAAGCGTTAAAAATCATGAAAGTGATAAAAAAAATCTGCCAAAAGATTTCGCCGTTGACGGCGCTTTGCATTATGCCTCTTTTTTAAAAAATAAGTTTCATATTGTTGCTATAGCTATTAGCGGTGAAAGCGAAAATAATTTAAAATTATCCGTCTTTCAATGGAATAAAAATGAAAAAAGATTTTTTCCAAAAAAATATAGCAATATCAATTCATATGACGATTTCTATTCTTTGTTCCATGCAAATGATAATGTTATTTTAAGCGAAGCGGAATTATTGTCTTACGCAAAAAATCTTCATGACGAAATGAGGGATGAAGCGAAATTAAAAGAAGCTGAAAAACCGCTCTTGGTAGGCGCGCTACTGCTTGCTTTGGACAACGGGGATTTTACAAAAGAATATCCCGCAATAACTAATCCCAAAAAACTCGCCTTAAGAATAATTGAAGCCATAAAAGATGGATTATTAAATGCGAATATTCCACTCAATAAAATTGAAACTCTGGAAAGAGAATTTGGTTTTATTTCAACTCACACCTATTTAACCAAAGGAAAAATTGACAAAGAAAATCCGTCTCACAATAACAATACGCTTCATAAGTTTTTAATTGATATTCATCAAAAAGTTTATCCTTTTATAAAGAAAACAAACAATATTGATTTAATCGGTCAATTTTATTCCGAATTTTTAAGATATTCCGGCGGCGACGGAAAAGGATTGGGGATAGTTTTAACGCCAACGCATATTACGGATTTGTTTTGCGAATTGGCGGAAGTAAATAAAAATTCAAAAGTTATTGATATTTGCGCCGGAACCGGCGGTTTTTTAATCTCAGCGATGGAATATATGTTAAGCGGCGATCCGACAGTTTCTGAGATTGATAATATTTACAAAAATAATTTAGTCGGCGTAGAAACCCAAACAAATATGTTTGCTTTGGCTTGCGCGAATATGATTATTCGAGGCGATGGCAAAACAAATCTTATACAAAAAAATTGTTTTAATATGGACGCTGCGGAATTAAAAAAATATAATTGCAATATTGGGATGATAAATCCTCCTTATTCGCAAAAAAAAGAAGGCGAAGAGGAATTGTCGTTTGTAAAAAAAATGCTTAATATTTTAACCGTCGGCGGCACAGGTATTGCAATTATTCCTCAGTCTTGCGTAATGCTATCTAATAAACAAAATAATGCCATAAAGCAAGATATTTTAAAACACCATACACTGAAAGCGGTAATGAGTATGCCTGATGAATTATTTGGCGATGGCGCAAGCGCGGTTACCTGCGTTGTTGTTTTTGAAGCGCATAAACCGCATAACCCGAATAAAAGTTCTTGGTTTGGTTATTTTAAAAACGACGGATTTGAAAAAATCAGAAATAAAGGCAGAATTGATTATAAAAAATTATATAAAAATAAAATAAAAAAAGAATGGCTATATTTATATTTTAACAGAACTGAAAAACTTGGTTTCTCCGTGCTAAAAAATGTTTCGGAAAAAGACGAATGGCTGGTGGAATCCTATATGAAAACCGATTACGGCACACTGACAAAAAATTTATTTGAAAACTCCATTAAAGAATATATTACATATAGATTTTATAATAATTTAGCAAAATTAGTATCTGTAAAACCAAAAAATTCCGCGGAAATGAAATTCGACGCCAAAAAATGGAAAACATTCACAATCGATAAGTTATTTGATGTGACGGGAAGCAAGACTACGCCAAAAAGAAATTTGCAAGAAATTGGAAAAGGAATTTATCCTTATATCACCACCTCATCGATAAATAACGGGGTTGAAGGATTTTACGATTATTATACGGACGAAGGAAATATTTTAATTATTGATTCTGCCGTAAAAGGCGTTTGTTCATATCAATCACAAAAATTTTCCGCCAGCGATCATGTGGAAAAACTAATTCCTAGGTTTAAATTAAATCCATATTTGGCAATGTTTTTCGTGACATTAATAAATCTTGAACAATACAGATATTCATATGGAAGAAAATTTAATCAAACCAGAATAATAGAAACTGAAATTATGTTACCAGCGGACATACACGGCAATCCCGATTTTAAATTTATGGAAGATTATATTAAATCACTGCAATACAGCGATAGTATTCTTTGAAATTTTCGGTTTAATTGTAAAATGGACACAAAACGCAGGTTTTGATAAAAATATGCGCCAAGTGCGTAAGTCCTAAATAATAAAATAAAACCCTCTTTTGAAGGGTTTTATTAATTTGATATTTTTAAATATTCAAATTAGAATCTTGACGGTCTTGAGTCTCGGAATTTTCTCATGCAATCTTTGCATCGGATCGAATCCAGTCTCGCCGGATCCGGATTGAACGGAAGCTGGGTGATCGGAGTGCCGCAATCTTTGCACTTGATGTTCATGTTAGCAACATCAAACATCTGCTTTTGGAAGCCGCCCTGATTACCAGAGCCGCCGCCGAAATCTTGAAATGCCATATGATTTTTTTCTTTCTTTTTTTTAAATTAAACGACCTTTCTTGCCCCGAGCGAACTCGAGGGGACTGACTTTGATAGGCCACATACTTAGCTTAACCTTTAATATATTTAAAAAATTATATTTTTCGGGTCGCAAGATATTCACCCCGTATAAAATTTGCAAAAACTTAAAATTAAGATAGAAAATCTATAATAATATAAAATTTCTATTTAAAATTAAAAATGGATGTAAATTTTTGTTCGGGGTTTAGAACCTATTAGTCTGATTACATTATACATTACGCGCGCAGAATGTCAAATTTTATTCCCCTCTTGAGAGGGGTTAGGGGTGTGTTTTTTTTCCAAAAAAATAACTACTCCACTCTGTCATTGCAAGGAGCCGAAGCGGCCCTTCGACTTTGCTCAGGATAAACTCCGCAATCTATAAATAGTTCAAAGTTCAAAATGCAAAATTCAAAGTTGCGCCTTATTAAATAGTTGCAAGACAAATTTAACAGGGTAAAGCTAAAAGTTTAAAGTTACTGAATCCTTGCAACCTTTTAATTTTAAATTCGACTTTTAACTTTTCACTTTGAACTTTTAACTTAAGAACGAGATTGCTTCGCCTTGAGTACAGGACTCGCAATGACAAAAAATTCCAAAAAAATAGCCGGACTAAGATTTTATCTTTAAGGAAGGTTTTCCTTATTGACATTATCTTAATCGGCTAATGTTGAAAATTATTTTTTTATTTTTCGCGATAGAATTGCCAATATGGCAATAAGCGCGAATCCTCCTATTCCCGGCGCGCTCTTGCACCGATAACCCGCGCAATCATCGCCTGATACCGCTGTTGACGGTGGCGCGGCTACTGGCGCTGTCGGCTGAACCTGTCCTGCGAGCGGCGCTGAGTACGATGCCGCAGCAGAAGTCTGTATGTTATTGTTTGCGCATCCCACACAAACTGTTACAAATTTTTCGGAATATTTATCAGATTTTTTACCATTCCGAATATATGACATTCTAATTCTTACTTCTTTCTGTCCAGTTTCTCGAAAAACTGTTCTACAGACAGGAGCAGTACAGACAGAACCAGTTACTACACTGAATAACGGCTCAAACTTGCCTGAAACGGTCTTAACCTCGAAACTCCGCGAGAGAACAAGATCATTGTCTTCTGTTTCTTGAGTGTCGAATACACATTCCAAACCAATACAGACAATGGGCTCTTTCAGCCTAACATAAGGCACGTCCTTGTCAGTATTCCCGAAATTGACAAAAATTGTATCATAAAAAATTTCGGAATACGCCCCGCGAGAGTCTTTTATTCTCGCTTCTACTTTATAGACATCATTTTCGAGATTACTGCCTACTGAAACCGAAATGGGTTTTATATTATCCTTCCCAAAAGGCTGAGTAAAAGTTTTATCAAATTTTCCGTCTAAACTTATTACTCTTACTATAAATTCAGCAATATAATCGCCTTGATCTCTTGTTCCTGCGCCCGTGAAACACTTATCGCAATTCATCACAACTTTTCTATGCGACAAAGGCGTTGCAGGCGTCGTAGAAAGTGACTCAATTGTTGGCTTGCTGTTTTCACCAATTGTTACCATTAAGGTTTTTTCGACAGATTGGCCTCCACAGGTCGCCTTAAAACGTATTATCGGATTTTTACCGTCAATCGGCTTACTTTTTACAATCAGCCATGTTTTTTCAATATGCGAATCTTCAATAATTAAACCTGACGAACTTCCTCCGTCAACTGTCCATGAAAGAACAGCATCAGGACATTTATTCTCTTTAAAATCCACACTTACGGGACGCCGTTCTCCTACCGTAAGAAAAGTAGCGTCTAATTTTATTTCTGATGCCACAAGCTCACAAGATATTACCGGCGATGTGAGATTTATTTGCACGGTTTTTACTTTATTTCCATTTAAATACAAAGTTACAACGCGGCTACTATCAATTTTCAAATTAATAGATTGCGTTGTTTCGCCTGTGCTCCAAGAATAAATCGTATAACCAGCTGGACCGGTTAATGTTATAGCGCTACCTTTCTTAACCCAAGTGGTAAATTTATCAATTGAGTCTTGATTCAGAATACACCCTTTGCAAGTTATTATTTCTGATGGCGGTAACGCGCTTGCGCTAATCGAGATCAGCATACTTACTGCAAAAAACGCCAACAACATCAATCTCGCTCTATTAAATTTTCCATTTCTAATCATCTAAATCACTCTCCTAAATTTGCTTTTTTATCTCTATAAACATAAAGAGAACAAGTCCTTATTTCTTAAGGACTTGTTATTATAGCACAAAATAGCGTTTTGTCAACCCTGTAAAATTTTTTTTTAAGCTTTGCCGTTTGACATTTGGATTTTTACCCTGTTAAATCCGCCATAAGCGGTGCGAAGCAATTTAACAGGGTGAATTTGACATTTGTCATTTGACATTAAATCCGCTTTAATCCCTTCCTCGCTTCCTGATACCGCCACACCAAAAACAGACTCAAGGCGCTCAGCGCTATATTTCCATAAAACCAAGGATTATTTCTAACATCTTTTTGGTCACCCGAAGTATTTTTCTCGCTCTCTAAGCAAAAATCCTCGCAAGCAGATTCTTTATTTGTATCCATAATTCCAAATCCTTCGGCGCTGTCGACGAACGATGATATTTTCTCTTGCGGCGCCGCTTCATTTGCTTTTGCTTTTAAAATCGCGCTATCCACTTTTTCCGAAATTAATTTATTTAAATAATCTTCAATGCTGGTTTTCTTTATTGATTGAAAAATCGCGTTTGTTGCCAAAGATTGCATTATCAAATCATCGCCTGTCATTTCACTTTCATCATAATAAACTTTCTCGCCATTCATATTTTCCGCGATATCAAACGGCAGCGCGGAATTACCTTTTTTATTTGAGACGGCCATTAATACTTTCGTCGAGTTCTCTTTTCCCGGAGTCGGAGCATCGGCCCACTGCCAGATATTATTTATATAAGCGTAACTTTTCCCCTCTTTTGCCGCGCCGTAAGAAACCTCCGATAAAATTTTATCCGCCAGCCAAGACAAGCTTGCGCCGCCGCTTTCATTAGTTAATACCAAGCCGCTTTCGCTTCTCTTAACCACTAAAAAACTTTTCGCCTCGATAAAATTATCGCCGGAAAAAACATACTGCTTGCCGCTTGTTTTTGCCGCGCTTCTCAAAATCCATCCGCGTAAATTTACTTTTTTATCTCCAAAATTAAAAAGCTCAACCCACTCGCCGTCTTTATCGGCGCCTATCGGATTAGGAAGAATTTCGCTTAAAATAATCTTATCGGAAAACTCAGGCGCGATAATTTTTATTTTCAATGAATCTTCGCTGATATTTTCGCCATTATCCGCTTTTAAAATCACTCTATACTCTCCGATCTCGTTATAACTATGCGAAACATTTATTCCTTTGGCGCTGGTTTTATCGCCAAAATCCCAGGTCAAAACTAATTCTTTTCCTTGGGGGTCAAAAGAATCCGAACCGTCAAAATCAATATTTTCTCCAATTACCGCTTCTTTGTCCTGCCCGGCTTCGGCTACGGGCAAACTCGCGGCAGGGCTAGAACTGGGAGTTGGGGTTGGGGTTGGAGTTGGGATTAAATTAGTCGCTGGCGGATTTCCTATCGCCGATTCAGACGGGCTCGATGCATTTTGCGGACCAGGAGCTATTTTCAAAACAAAGTCCTCGTTGTTGTTGCCAGAATCCCAGCCATTGCCCAAATATTCATCTACTCCCCCGGAAGACATTGATTCTGCCGTGGAATTAACATTAGCTTTACGCTCAAGTGATTGCCCTGTTTTTAACCCGCCTTTTTCAGCGATAACAAACCCTTCAGCCTCAATTGCCAAAGCCGGCGGAATTTTCTCTAGAGGCGGTTTTTCTCCCCAGCTAACTTTATCAATTGGATTGCCGTCTTTATCGGCGATAATTACTCCGCTTGTCCCAGCCAAAGACCCACTGCTATAGGTAGCATCTAATCCTACTCCGACATTGCCGGCGCCGAAAAGAAAAAAGCCGCGAGAATTAATAACATCTTTATTCCATATAATTTCTCTTTTGACAGTATCTTCGTTTGAAGAATTAACCAGTATCAATTTTATTCCCGATTCTTTCAGATTGAAAGAATTTTCCGTGGGATTATATATTTCGATAAACTCATTACTTGATACCCCGATGCCAACCGCTACTTCTGAAATTATCAAATCGTTTACCCCATCCGCCCGCGCCGTCCCAACCAAAAACCCCAATAACAAAATTGGGGTTAAAAATATAGCGATAAAAGTTTTTAGCTTAAGCTTGGTTTTAAATTCTTTGAGCATATTATTATTTTTCTGTGAGTTACTGATAAATTATTGACGCTATTTTACCACAACAATAAAAATACAACAAGGCACTAAACGGTAACCAACAAAATTTATATAATTTTGTCGGCTGATAACTTGCAAAATACTATAAAATAAGGGCTTATCCTTTGTTTTATCCTATTTTTCTATTAATTTAAAAGTAGAAAGAATTTGATCAAATAAAACATCGGATTCTTGCGACATTATTACCCCTTCAGCGCTTGAATATCTTTGCGGATTAAGAATAAGCTCTGTGATATGTTCTCTTCTAACAAATAAAGTTTTTCCGTCATTAATTGAAAAATAATAACTATCGGCTCCACACCCCTCAAAAACATTAATAATGCGATATCCTTTAAATTGGGCTATTTTTATTTCCTCTATGTATCCTTCCTCGGTTTTTAATAAATTGCCGACTATATATTTTGATATATTTTCTCCTTCTTTTGCTCTAATCGCATTAAGCAATCTAGAGTTTTCCATTTTAATATCAATATTAAAATCTGTTAATTCTTTTAATATTGATAAAGCATTTTCTTGCCCGAAATCGCAAGAATTTTCATGTTCAAAAGATATTGAGTGAAAAAGATTTATATAACCGTCTTTTTGGGAAATTTTTAAAACATTAGTGGGATATTTCACTTCAAACCCATACTCCTCATTCCGATAAGTTTTCCAATCCGTTGTTTCGTCATTTGCATAATTAATTTCCAATAATTTGATAGTCTTTTTACCCTGCATACAATAACTTCTTTCTACTAATTTACCTTTAATACTAACTATGTCTCCGTCCTTAAATCCTTCAGTAATCTTACCAGAGCCTTGCAAAGAATAAATTGTTCCGTTGTCGGTCTGAAATAGTGGGCATTCGACGCCACCTGGAATAAGCGTCCCGGTAAAAGAGTTTATTATTTGACTAGTCACAGGCGAAACCTGCGGCTGTTGAATTTTAACCGCCTTATTTTTCGCCACCCACCCCGCCACCCCCAGCGCCGCGCCGAGAGAAACTATTATCGCGACGGCTAAAATCATTTTTGCCATCGGCGCCCCCAACGGCTTGGGGTTGGTTTGGTTTTGCATAGGTTTTGATTGTTTAATGGTTATAAAATTATAATTTCTAAAAATTTTTAAGAATTACATTTCTTGGCAAAAAAACAATACCGAGAAAACAAAATGCCGTTTAAAAACCTAAAAGGAAATATTCTAAACGCGCTTGTCTTGAAATCATCCTGACTGAAATCTTCTGTAATATCCAGTATTAATCCTGCTTCTTTGAAATATTTTTTCCATTCTCTTTTACTATAAATATTTTCAGTAGCGCCTTTTGCTATTTCGCTTTTGCCGAATTTTCTCCAACAAATCAGCGGCTTTATCGGTTCCCTAATCGCAATCAAAAATCCGCCAGCCTTTAAAACCCGAAAAATCTCTTTCAATAATATTGATAAATTTGGAGCGTGATGCAAGGAAGCATCGCAAATCACGATATTAAATTTATTATTTTCAAACGGCAAATTATTAAAATCCGCGTTGATAAATTCTATCTTTTCTTTATTGCCGTTCAGCCGACAAATTATATCCGCGCCAATCATTTCCAATAAATCTCTTGAAATATCCAAAGCATAAATTTTTCTAATCCCTGGAGTTTTTGATATTAAAGCGCTTAGCCAGCAACTGCCGGCTCCTATCTCCAATATTTCTCCATGAAAATTATACTTTTCCCGCAAGTTATTGAATATCGGCAAACGACATTCAATTTCTTTAAAAAAAACATCAAAATTACTCTTTATCCAATTTGTCTTTTTGGAAGAATACGCTATTTCCTTTGCAATAGTATCCAAAATTTTATCCTGCCTTTTATTCAATTTTGTTTTATTCAAAGCCATAAAATCGTATCATTATTACTTTATAATCGTATCATAAATGACACGGAAAAACAAATGGCAACTTTTTCATTTTACTTGGTCTTTTTCAATGAATTTGAAAGTGGAGAGGATTTGGTTGAAAGTTTCTAATTCAGGTTGTATTTCTTCATCTGTAAGATATTCAATTCCATTTTGCCTGCCATGATGAATGCTCAGCGTTAGCCAAACTTGCTGGGTTTTTTCATCATTAACTAAAATATAACTTAAGTCTCTTTCTCCTTCGAAACGATTGTCAGATACAAAGATTGATTGTCCTTTTATTGTTGATTGTTTTATCGTTTTTCTGTAAGGTTCTTCTACTTCTTCTCGTGGATCACAAAAAAAGGTTTTACAAGGAGAGACGGAAATTGAAACCCAAACATCTTCGGGGATCCTTTTAACTTGAGGAATAAAAAAAGTATGAGACAATGAAGAAATAACTGCTTCTTTCATGTAGTCAGGAAAAAGATCAACTTTATTCTTTAACCAATCCTCCGGATACTTCACCTCAAGCCCATACTCTTCGTTTCTATAAGTTTTCCAATCCGCGGTTTCGTCTGGAAAAAAAGAGATTGCCTTAAAAGTTTTTGCTATTTCTTGCGCTTCATTTTGTCCTAAAGCATCATCAAATCCTACCCAGCGCGACGGCAAAGCAAAAACATATTTCTGATTTTCGCCCAATTTGCTTGGTCCGATTGGCGCGGCGGAAATATTTAAATTTTCCGCTTCTATCAATTGCCATTCGTCTTTTGTAAAAACTAAAATGGGAATATCCTGCCAAATCTGGGATTCAGTCCATTTTGGGTTTCTAACAATAATTTTTGGTCCCTGATATTGCGCAGAGTTCCCGTCTAAAGTAGTTCCGCTCCATGATTCTGTCAAAGTCGAATATCCTTTCCAAGAATCAAGCAAGGTAACCTCAAACTCATATTTCTCATTCCTATAAGTTTTCCAATCCGCGGTTTCGTCTTTTTCTATGAATTTGAAAGTGGAAAGCATTTTATCATATATCTCACGCACGCTTTTATTCAGATCATTATTGCCGAAATTGGGAGTCACGATTTTATAAATTTTATTATCTTTAACTATAATCGTACTCTGCTGCAAATAATCTACAGTTTGCGCCGCGTCGGTGTTGCCCACGATTAAAGTTTTAATTTCAACGGGAAAGCTGCTTTTAGATTTTCTTGCTTCAGCGATTTGTTCAGCTGTTAAATTGCTAATGTTTTCATCAAGAAATATCCCAATAGCGTAAGTATCGCTTTCTTCGATTGAATATGCTTTTTCTCTTTCGCGAAATTCAACTTGTTTTTCCGAAACAATCTTGTATAACCACTCCATTGGATACTTAAACTCAAATCCATATTTCTCATTCCGATATGTTTCCCAATCCGCGGTTTCATTTATAACAGGCGCGGGCGAAACTTGCGGATGTTGAATTTTAGCCGCCTTATTCTTCGCCAAATATCCAATCGCTCCGAATAAAGCGCCGAGAGAAACTATTATCGCGGCAACTAAAACTAACTTTGCCATCGGCGCCCCCGACGGCTTGGGGTTTGTTTGGTTTTGCATAGGGTTTTTAGTTTAATTGATTATAAAAATTAACTATATGAAAATATTTGTGTCGCGTGTTTCGGACGGCCGTCAGAAATACGCTATATTATCTTTTTCTTTTTTACTCTTCCGCGAGAAGCCATTTCCACAAAGGAATATAATTTATTTTTTTATTGCTTCTTTCTTCCACTTTTTCAATATCCTCATTTATAATAAATCCTTCCTTTAATCCAAGTTCTTCCATTCCCGCGACAAGCGCCCTTTCTTCTCTTTCAATTATTTTAGCGTTATTTAATTGATAACAAACTTGAATTAAAGACGAAACTTTATTTTTTTTCTTTATGACAAAATCAATCTCAAAATTTTCTTTTGTTTTATAATAAAAAACTTCATTATTCATATTCCTGATTAACTGCAGAAAAACAATGTTTTCGTAAACCGATCCGATGTTATCGCTTATCTTAAAAGCGATATTATGAAAAAAGGCTATGTCTATCGTATATATTTTATCGGGATTATAAATTTGCTTTTTATAAGAATAACTAAAAAGCGGCGCTTTAAAAAACAAAAAACTATTTTCAAGATATTGCAAATAATTTTTAATCGTGCCTATATTTTTAATTTCTATAGTCTTGCTTAAATTTTTCAATGAATATATTTGTCCGATATTTGAAAGAAGAAGATGC
>JAHILZ010000100.1 GCA_018896765.1 Patescibacteria group bacterium
ATTTTAAGCAATAAACTTATTTTTCGCAATCAACATTGCTCGAGGGTATGATGTAGAAGCTACACTGGACACCTCGGCAGCTTGCTGCGAGGTAATTCATTATTTTTTGAAAATTTATTAATAAATCTGTTGGTTCCATGCTTTGCGCAGAATTAAAGCGAGCCTTGAGTGTTCTGACTCTGCAAATTGAAACCGCTATAAAGCTAACACAAATCAAAATCTACAGTTTCTTTTAATAAATTAATCAATCTGTTATATTTTTGCTTTTTATTTGTTGAATAAAAATACGGGATCATATACATAAGATGAAAAACGGCAAAGTATTTTATTTCTTTCATATTTATATTATTTTTTCCATAGCCTTTCATAACTTCAGAAAAAATGTTACCATCTTTTTCAGTATATATTTTCGCCAGATCATAAGAACATGGACCGCAGCCAGCATCTCCAAAATCAATTATTCCCGAAATCTTTTTATTTTCAACTAATACATTGCCATCAATCAAATCACCATGCAAAAGAGAAGATTCAGTTTGTTCTATGTATTTTATTCCTGCTTTTATATATTTCAATATACGAACTTCTTCTTTTTCGCTAAAGAGCATGGTCTTTCTCAAAAAAGGCATTTCTATTTTTATAAAAAATTTTACATAATTAGAGAACTTTGCATATTTTCCCTTTTCATTAATTTGCAGTTCTCCAAATCCTTGCATTTTAACATTATGAATTGTCTTTATTAATTTTCCCAGTGATCTATATATTTTCTTATTATTTTTTTGATATTTAAGTCTATAAAGTGCTTCGCCTTTTATAAAAGATTCAATTAGATAATCTTTTTCTTTAAAAATAATCTTCGGCGCAAAAGATTCTTTATTTAACATTTTACACACAAAAGCTTCTTTAAAAATCATCAGTTCGTTTCCTTTTTTGGGAAATTTTATAATATATTTCCCTTTATTCGTTTCAATTATTTTTACAATCTGCTCAACACCATTTGAACAGTCTTTTATGTTTATAACTTTTTCCGCAAATTTATTTTGGAAGATTAATGATATTCTATTTTTAGTTATTTTCTGCTTAAGCATAATTTTTATTTAATCCGCGATAAATCCACCGGCTTGGAGGAGCCAGAGTTTTTTATATTGTCCGTCTTTCTTGGCGAGCAATGTTTTGTGCGTTCCTTCTTCTTTTATTTTTCCCTCATCAATAAAAATAATCCTGTCCATTTTCACGATTGTGGAAAGGCGATGGGCGATGACTATGACGGTTTTGTTTTTCATAAGTTTATCCAGCGCGTCTTGAATCAAGCTTTCTGAATGTGAATCAAGGCTTGAAGTCGCTTCGTCTAAAATCAAAATCGGAGCGTTTCTCAAAATCGCTCTGGCAATGGCAACTCTCTGCCTTTCTCCGCCAGAAAGCTTAATCCCCCGCTCCCCGACATAAGTATTATATTTTTCAGGCAAATCGCTTATAAACTCATGGCAATGCGCGAGCTTTGACGCTTCCATAATTTCCTCGTCTGTCGCGGTTGATTTTCCATAGCGAATATTTTCCATCAAGCTTCTGTGGAATAAAATCGGATCTTGCGGAACAAGGCTGATGTTGCTCCACAAACTTTCCTGCGTAACTTTTGAAATATTCTGTCCGTCAATCAAAATTTTGCCGGAAGCCACTTCGTAATTTCGAAGAAGCAATTTTATTACCGTAGTTTTTCCCGCGCCGGACGGACCGATCAAGGCCAGTCGCTCTGAAGAAGCGATCGTTAAATTAAACTTGTTCAAAACTTTTCTTGTTTTATGATAATAAAAATCCACATCCCGAAACTCAATTTTTCCTTTTTCAATTTTTATTTTCTTCGCCCTCGGAACATCTTGAATTTCAAACGGAGTATTTAAAATTATAGTCATCTCCTCTGCGTCGGCGAGGTTTTGATAGGTTCTTCTGATTATTTTCCCAAAACCCCAAATATTTTGAAATATTATTAAAACATAAGATTGCAATAAAATAAAATCACCCATCGTAAACATTTCCTTTTCCCATAATTTTATGCCAAAATAGAAAACTCCTATTTCCAAAGCGATTACAAACATAATTTGAATTGCCTCAAAAATATTCTCCAAATGAAAAGTAAATTCCGTCAGCTTGCGAACTTTTTCTTCAAGATTAAAAAATGATTTTACTTCTTTTTTATATCCGCAAAATAATTTTATATTACTATTGTTAGCAATTGTGTCAGCCAAAAATCCACTTGCTTCCGTTTCAGCCTTGCTCCTTTGAATATCATATTTCATTTTATACATAGTCATGAACCAATTGATCGCCAAATATATGACCAGCCAAATAATTATTATAACGCCAAGAATATAGTTTTTCCAAAAAAGGACGGCTATTATGATTAGCATTTTCACGATCATAGGTAAAAAATCCCACAAAGCTCGATCAAGAATATCGCGAAAAGAATTAACGAAATAACTCATTCTTTTTACCAAAGAGCCAACAAAATTATTGTTAAAATAAGAAAAAGAATGTTTGTGCAGATGCTGAAAACAAGCGTTAAATATATTGGCAACAATTTGAGCATGAAGGTGAGTTGAAGTAAAAGCGGAGATTCTCCATCCTATCCAACCGATAGAATGTATTATCAAAACCATCATTAAAACACCGACCAATTTACCGGCGATAATTTCTCTTGGTCCTTCGCTTCCTAAGATATCAAAAAATTGCTTATAATATAAAGGGACAACCACGCCAGACGCCGAAGCAATTACAATAAAAAAAAGCGTTATCAATACTGATAATTTATATTTTATAGTATTTTCCCAATATATCTTCAATGTTTTTCTGGTATTGTTTTGCATATTTTCAGTTAAAAGAAACTTCATCGTACTACAAATTTCCGATGAGGTCAATATATGCGGGAATAAATGCCTCGTTTGCGCTTCCCATTAATGTCATTCCAGCGAAGGCGGGAATCTAGGCGAATCATCTTCAAATTATAAATATTATAATAACAGCGGAAATATCATAAAACATTATTGCTGATGTATTTTAAAAATTTTTATTCTGAAAATAATAACTGATGATATTGCGCCTGGATTCCCGCCTCCGCGGGAATGACAAAAGGCAAGCGCGTAAATCTTGTCATTCTTAAATTTATTTGATTATTGCCTGCCTGCCGGCAGACAAGTTTCTTGGTTATAAGTTATGAGTTATGAGTTGTTCCTGTGGCCGCTAGTGGAATCGAACCACTAACCTTTCGAATGTGAATCGAATGCTCTAGCCAATTGAGCTAAGCGGCCGTAAACAATAAAATTAAGACTTAAGCGCTTGCGCGCTGTCATTCCCGCACTGAAATAAATTCAGCATAAACTCCGGCGGGAATCTAGGAGCAGTATCTTCAATTTGTATGATACCGTTATAATAGTTGAAATATCATCTTGATATTATTGCTAATTTGTTTGCAACAATTTCATTCTAAAATAATAACTGATGAAACTTCGCCTAGATTCCCGCCTTCGCGGGAATGACAAAATACTACAAGAATGAAAGTCCTAAAAATAATGCAATAATTTAATCCCTAAACAAAACTCCTTCCTTGGAATAAATCTTAACAGCGAGTAAAATCGCAATAGTGGAATATATAATTAAAGATCCCATAGTCAAGATGATATGTCCAAAATCATAAGTTCCCATCAAGACTTCTTTAAAAAGCAAAGTCGCGTTCACCGCCGGAATGGCGAAATACCATAAAGTCGGCTCAAAGCCCGGAATTGAATTAACTAAGACGACTGGCAAAATTACCACGAGATATGACGGACCGATGTAATTCTGCGCTTCCTTGAAACTTTTGGCGAATATGGAAATGGACAAAATTATGGCGGAAAACATCAGGATTAAAAATACGCTCACGGCAAGCAGAAGCAAAATCGCCTGCGGTTCTATGGAAAAATTAACGGCGACAGAGCCGGCTATTCCGCTTCCGGTCGCGTCCATTGGCCCGAATCCTCCCGCATACATCAGCGCGGCGTAAAAACTGCCAATAGCGACAACAACGGAAACAAACGCCACGGAGCTCACGGCCAAAAATTTTCCGAAAACAATGTCCCTTCTTTTGACGGAAGTTAATAATAAAGATTCCAAAGTCTTGCGCTCTTTCTCCCCCGCCGAAACATCAATCGCGGTATATTGCCCGCCGATAATTGACCACATCACGATAAAAAGCGGAATTAAAAATCCCAGCACGAATCCTCCCGTTTCTTTTTCCGTCGCCACATCCTCGGGCAAGATGGAAACTTTGGATAAAATTTTCGAATCTATATTTTGCTCGCTAAATCTTTTTTGCAAAACCTGATTATTAAACTCTGTTATAATGACCGAGAGAATAGTTGCGACATTTGCTGATTTTGTGTTCGTTGATTTGATTATCAAATCTATGCTCGCGCTTTCCTGCTTTTCAATTTTCTCTTGAAAATCTTCAGGAATGACAACCGCCGCGTCAATTTCTTCTTCTTTCACAGCCTTTCTCTCATCTTTATTCATGGAAACTATTTCCAGCTTTTCTTGCGACTTTATCATCTCTGCTAGCTCTGGAGAATTATCCTCTCCCGACAAAGCAATTTTCACCGTCTGCTTTTCCTGATCTTTCATAATCTTATCCATAAGCTTAAACATCCCGATCGTCATCGCCGGCATCAAAAACATCGGCATCAGAATCATCGCCACCAAAGTCCTCCTGTCGCGAATCGTATCTTTTAGTTCCTTTTTCCAGATTGTGATAATGTTTTTTGGCATAGGTATTTTTGATAGGTTTATTTTTATCGTAAATTTATTTCAGAGATGACATTTTTTAGAATGATGATTTCACCAACTTCATAAAAACATCTTCCAAATCAATCGCGTTGTTTTTGCTCTTCAAAACTTCAACTTTATCATTAGCGATAATTTTTCCCTTGTGGATTATCACAACCCTGTCGCACAGTTTTTCCGCGTCGCGCATTTGGTGGGTGGAAAAAACTACGCACTTGCCGGATTCTTTGGAATTAAGCATAAAATTACGGACTGTCTGCGAGGCGAGAACATCAAGCCCGGAAGTCGGCTCGTCGAAGATTAAAACTTTTGGATCGTGAATGACGCTTCGCGCGATTGCCAGTTTCTGCTTCATTCCGGTTGAATATTTCCCGGACTTGCGGTCAATAAAATCTTTCATATCCAAAAGCTTCGCAAGTTCGTTTATTCTATTTTCCAAATTATCGCCGGAAAGCCCGTAAAGCTCGCCGAAATATCTCAGATTTTCCCTGCCTGAAAATCTCTCATAAACGCCAATGTCCGTCGTCAGAACTCCAATGTTTTTTCTCACTTCTTCCGGCTGTTTGACAATATCAAAACCAAGAATTTCCGCCGTTCCGCTTGTCGGAGCAAGCACCGTCGCAATCACTCTTATAATCGTCGTCTTCCCCGCCCCATTCGGACCCAAAAGCCCGAATATCTCGCCTTCCCCAACTTCAAAACTAACATTATCAACCGCCTTGAAGCCTTTGAATTCTTTGGTTAGATTTTTAACAGATAGGATTGGTTGCATAAATGCTATTTTGAAATAATTATTACACCGTTTTAATTGTCATCCTGAACTTGTTTCAGGATCTGTTTTTGATTTGCGCCTTGCTTTGTTTTCATCTCAGAAATCTTTTGGTTATCTTGTATAAGATTATCTTTCTTGAAACCTATGATAGATTCTGAAACAAGTTCAGAATGACAAATCTTTTTGATATTTGCTATTTGGTATTCATTTGATATTTAAACTTTGATATTTGAAATTATTTCCTAATTTCTCCTCCCGACTTCTCTAATATTTTAATAATTTTATTCTGTATAATATCAACTTCCTCATCCTTCAGCGTCCTATTCTCCGCTTGATAAGTTATTCGAAAAGCGATGCTCTTTTTATTTTCACCTAAATTTTTTCCGCGATAAATATCAAACGACTCAACGCTCTTAATCAATATATTATCCGTTTTCATAACGACCCTTTCTATATCCGCCCATTTTATTCCTTCGTCAAAAACAACCGATAGATCTAATTTAATTTCAGGAAATTTGTTTATTTGCTTGTATTTTCTATTGTCATTGCATAAAGCAAATAAATTTTCCAAATCAAACTCAAAATATCCCACGCGCGATTCAATACCGAAAGTATTTAAAACGCTAGGATTAATTTCGCCAATCCTGCCAAGTAATTTATTCTTACATAGAATTTCCGCCGATCTTCCTTTGTGCCAAAACAGCTTAG
>JAHILZ010000073.1 GCA_018896765.1 Patescibacteria group bacterium
AAGAACAGAAATCCAAATTAGTTGTTAAATTAATTAAAAAATTATCATTCAAAATCAATCCAAAGTCGAAAGAAAAATTAAAAAAGTTGAAAATTATTTAATAAAATCACCTGCTCACTTTCATTCTGCATATAACCGTTAGAATGTTAAAATGATTAGTTTAAGTATATAATTTTTAAGCGTTTTTGACAAATTTTCAGCAATTTGGACTATTGATAAAATAATCATTCTATGGTACATTTATAAAGCTAAATAGTAAACAGAAGGTGGGCAGTAGAATGTAGAATGTATTAAAATTATTAACTACTATCTACCCTCTACTTTCTACATTCCAAATATGAAATGTCCAAAATGCTCAGCGGGTCTCAAGGATTTTTCTTCTCAAGATTTAAAACTTGCCAGATGTTTTAGCTGCCACGGCATTTGGTTTGATAAAAACGAACTAAAAAAAGTTATTGACGAGCGGGATACGGATTTATCGTGGATGCATATTGATTTGTGGAGCGAAAAAGAAAAGTTTGGCGCCGCTTACGGCAAAAAACTATGTCCAAAATGCAAAAAAGCGATGGCTGCGCTTAAATATGATAATTCCGTGGTGGAAGTGGATGTTTGCGCCGATTGCGGAGGGGTGTGGCTTGACAGCGGAGAATTCACGAAAATCGTTGATTTTTTGGAAAAAGTTTTATTGAAAAAAGACGTGCCGGGATATATCGCGGCACTGGTGAAAGAAGGGGAGCGGATTATTTTGGATCCCAAGCAAGGCGCGGTTGAAGCCGGACATTTCTTGATTCTGGCAAAACTATTGCAATATCGCATTTTAGCCGAGAATTCATTTATTGCCGGCATTATTTCCGCGCTGCCGAAATAAAATTATCGAAAATAAAAAATCCTGTAATTTTACAGGATTTTTTTTAATTGGCGCGGTGCGTTTTCGAAAATATCTTTACCCCGTTGAATTTATCGAATAAATTCGTTCGGGGCGAACCGATTTCAGCGAAAATTGAGAGGATCGGGTTGCTTGTTCGTAATTATTTAGCTAAAAATATTTCATCAATTACTTTGAAATAGCCGTCAAATTTTCCACCGAGTATTTCTTGGAAAATATAGATTCTGTCAAAAGGAATTTTTTTATTTAGGATCTCTTTGCCATAGTTTTCGTTAAGGTATAGATAAAACACTATGAATTCGCACTGTCATTCCTGCGTAGGCAGGAATCTATTGCTACAATTTAGCCTTATTATAAGCCAAGCGATAAATAATAAAGTTAAGCCGTAATAGTGGATTACCGCCTTCGCGGTAATGACAAAGGGCAGACGCGCAAGTCCTGTGTTAATTAAAAATGTTTTTAAGTTCGCGGTGAAGTCCTGATATACGATCTGATCGGCCAGAGAAGCAGGGCGCCGATAAATGACACGATAACGACAGCGATAATAAGAACGGGAAAGCCTTGGGTAGTCGCTATATAGCCGCCGGCGACGGCAAGCAGGGCGCTTGTTAAATCGGTGAGCGTGAAATATATTCCCCATTCCGTTCCTTCTTTTTCTTTATCAATATGTCGAGTAAACAGTGCCATATAGGTCGGAAAAGTGAATGCTGTAAAGATTCCAAGAATAAATTGGACAATATAAAGCTGAAGAGGCGTATCAATAATAAGATACAGAAGAGGAATAAAAGCAATCAGAATCGTGAAGATAAACATGAGCCAAAAATCGTCTTTTTCGCCTCGTATTCTGTCAATAAAATGCGCGATAGGGATTTGAAGAACGCTTTTCGTGAAAAGATAAATGCCGGCCGCAAGTCCCGCCACGGCCGCGTCTCCGCCTTGAATAAAATCTTCAATAAAAAGCGCGAATATTGGGCCGAGCAATCCCGCCGCGCCCACAAGAATAGTGTCTGAAATTATAAGCAGGCGGATAACCGGGTTGATGTCTTTAAGGAAATAATGCTCAAGTTTTGCTGATCGTTTTTTCATGTCCATAATTTAATTTTTTTTATAGGTTTATCATTATTATCATCTTATCATATTTCCGGACATAAAAAAAGCCTTCTGTGGTTAGAGGTTTTGGAATTTCACTGCTATAATATTTTTATTTTTGAGAAACTTCATCTTTACTTGTGTTTATTTTTTTACTTTAGCGATAATGAATTTGATAAAATTTATTGTTTCGTCTTTGTGGTTCATTTCTTTCCCATATTCCCAAGCATTTGCCGTATCTATAAGTTCTTTCCATTGCGGATATTCTTTTTCTACCCATAAAGCGGCAACGCTTTTGCTCACAGCGTCATTGCATAATATCGTATATAAAATACGGCATAAATTTAAAACAATGTATGATTGTTGATGGCTATTCGCCAGATAAACAGAATCTGTTATTTTTGGCTTCCACTCCTTAAATAGATCTTTTACACAAGCTTTCTTCACATCAGTAATTTCAATCGGCTTTATCAAAGTCTTAAAATCATGACCGATTAGAGCGGTGCCATGTTTATAAAGGAAATACTGGTTGATAATCCATTCATTTCCATAAGGCGCCTTGGAATAAAATATGCCTCCGCCGACATAAGGCCTTGGGGTTTTTGGCGGAAGAATATTTTGCAACATATCAAGAGGAATATAGGAACACTCTATTTTTTTTGACCATTTTTTATATTTTCGTTCCGCGTCTAAATGTAGCCGTTTTATCATCTTAATTTTCTTCGACGATGCGGGCTTTTTCAAAACGACGACAAGGTCTATATCACTGCGCTTTTTATTGAAATCGCCATACGATAATGAGCCTGTGAGGTACATTCCGACTAAATTATCGCCAAAAATATTCCGAATACCTTCCGCTAAAAAATACAGCACATTATTAATGTCCTGATATGGCGTGATTTTTTTTATGTGTCTGAGGTTTCCCATAATTATTCAGCTAAAAATATCTCATCGATTGCTTTAAAATAACCGTCAAATTTTCCACCGAGTATTTCTTGGAAAATATAGATTCTATCAAAAGGAATTTTTTTATTTAGGATCTCTTTGCCGTAGTTTTCGTTAAGGTATAGATAAAACACTATGAATTCGCACTGTCATTCCTGCGTAGGCAGGAATCCACTGCTACAATAAGCGAAAATCAGTGCGTTTATTTTCTAAAAATAATAATCTAGTGCGGTTTCTGGATGTGATGTCTATATATTATTGGACGATTTCAAGTTTTTCTAATCCGCTATTTCCTTGCTAAATATTTAAAGACTTCGCAAAGCGCGCCAAAAAACGATAAAACGGAAAGTAAAATCAAATATTTATTAGCAGTTTCAAGGTAACCCCAAAGAGCGAGTAAAGACAAAAACGCCAAAAAATGCAAAAACCAAAATTGTTTTTTTGTTAATTTTTTCGGACCCATCATAATTTGTAATTTATTTTGTTAATTTTAACTTTGGCGGCTAATTCTTTTTTTATTTCGCTACTACCGCCTCAATAAATGCTGATTTGTATTTGTGATAAACAGATGATGTTTTTCTAACCTTAATAATTTTGAACCTTTTCAATTTTTCTAACATATATTCTTTTGTGAAAAAGCGCCGGATATGGCCTTTTTTATACATATTTTCTCCGATTTTTTTACCTTTACCAAAAAGCGCATCATCGGTTGATTTACATTTTATAAAAATCAAACCGCCCTTTTTTAAAATTTTATGCAGATCATTAAAAATCTTGCTTGTAGTTTTATCATCAAAATAATGCAAAGTTAAATGAGCGTAAATTACATCAAAAGAATTTTCTTTAAAATTGATATTTTTAATATCTTTGAAGATACAATTAATTTTATTATTTCGCGTTTTTAGTTTATTTATTCCGCTCTCAGAGAAATCCAGCGCGGTTACTTTTAATCCCTTATCGGAAAAATAGATTGAATCTCTGCCGTCGCCGCAGCCCAAATCTAAAAGAGTTTTAAGATTTTTTAACTTTATCAGTTTATAAGCTCAGACAGCAAAATTATTTGCCGGTTCAGGCGGACGACCTGACCATTTATTTTTCCAATAGTTTGCTTCTTTCATATTTATTTTTCCTCAACAAATTCTAAAAACAATTTTTTCTCAATACTTTCTCTTTTTTGCAATTTTTCTATTTGGTAAAAATCGTTTTCGCAGATATACCGGCGGACTTCGTCACGTCGAATGTCCGCTTCAGCGAAGCGAAGGCGGAGAGGGAGGGAGTCGAACCCTCGATGCCTTGCGGCATATTCGCTTTCCAAGCGAACGCAATCGGCCACTATGCGACCTCTCCATACAATAACTTATAACAAATAACCGATAACTTATAACTGAGAACGTTAAAGAATTCTATTTTGTTATGAGTTATAAGTTTTTAGTTATAAGTTATTTTAGCGACCTCTCCATACAATAACTTATAACAAACAACGGATAACTTATAACTAATTACTGATAACTTATAACATAATGCGGAAATCTTTTAACTTAAATATTATTGCATAATAGCGGTTAAAAAGCAATAATTTAGGATAATTAAAAATAAAATTGTCGGAAGTTTTTGCTATTGACACAGGCGTTTAAATAGTCTATAATTGTTTTTGTAAGTTTCGAAGGGTTTTCTTTCCTTATATAATTTATTTAGTATAAGTTGAATTGAGCCAATTGGCTCCCGAAAGCAAATCCCAGAGAAGTAGTCGACTTGCAAATTTAATTAGCTTATATAAGGAAAAAACACAGTTCGACAGGCTCGCCGCAAGCTGTCTCGGGATGGTAATTATTAATTATTCCGAGAAATTTATTCTTGCGGATAAAGTCCTGTACGAAATGTAAGAAAATGGCAAAGAAATTATATGTGGGCAGCTTATCTTATAGCACCACAGACGACGCTTTGAAAGCGACTTTTTCCGCAGCCGGAACCGTTGTATCAGCCTCGATTATCATCGACAAGATGAGCGGCAGATCAAAAGGTTTTGGTTTTGTGGAAATGTCGACCGACGAAGAAGCTTTGAAAGCTGTTGAAATGTTCAATGGCAAAGAAGTAGATGGCCGAACTATTATCGTTAACGAAGCGAGACCAATGACCGAGAGGCCAGCCCGCGCAGGCGGACGCGGCGGATTCGGCAGCGGTAGCAATCGCGGCGGCGGACGAGGTTTTGGCGGAAACGACAGGTTCTAATTTATTTAGAATTTTGTAAAAACAAAAAGACGGCTTTCAGGCCGTTTTTTTGTTTTTGGTTGAATAAATGTGTTTTTTTTGATAAGATTAAAGAATGCTAAATAGATAGTATTTAGTTATTGCGAATAATCCGCCAATGGGCGGAGGGCGTGGCAATTACAGTATTATTAATGACAAATTTTCAATGTCAAATGTCAAATCAATGTCAAATTTCAAATGTTAAAAAATTAACAAATCAAGTCAATGAAAAAATTAAACAATCAATTGCCGCTTAATGCCAAGCGGGCTTTTAAAGGAGAAATTTTTGAAGTATGGCAGTGGGAACAAAAAATGTTTGATGGAAGCGTGGAAATTTTTGAAAAATTAAAGCGTTCAAATACCGCGGGAGTGATTGCCGCGGCAGGCGGTAAAATTCTTATTCAAGCGCAAGAACAGCCGGACAAGCCGGAGGTGTTTGCGTCAATTCCCGGCGGCCGATGCGAGGAAGGCGAGGATTCTCTCGTGGCGGCAAAACGCGAGTTGCTCGAGGAAACCGGTTACGCGTCGGATGATTGGGAGCTCTGGAACGAGCAGGAACCCGTTAGTAAACTGATTTGGACGGTTTATACTTATATCGCGCGTGATTGCGTTTATAAACAGCCGCCGCGCTTGGATGCCGGCGAGAAAATCACAATTCGTTTTATTTCTTTTGACGAATTTTTAATGCTTTCGGAAGATAAGAATTTTTATGAAAAAGAATTAGTCAACGCGCTTTATCGGGCAAGGTTTGATAAAAAATTCAGAGAAGAGTTTCGGAAATTGTTGTTTAAAAAATAACCAATATTGCGATTCTGACGGCCGTCAAAAATGCAATATAGTATTTTATTTTCATTTATTTCGAAAAATTGGTATAATATAAACGCTAATCCTGTTTTTTAATTTAAAGAATTTATGGAATCTTATGATGTAGTGATTGTTGGCGCCGGGCCGGCAGGATTAAACTGCGCGCAAAAACTTAGCGAAGCCGGTAAAAAAGTTTTGCTTTTGGAGCAAAATAAAATTATCGGTCCAAAAATTTGCGCCGGCGGCCTTACGGGGCAGGATTTGGAATATTTAAAATTGCCTGACAATATTTTAGGCCATAAATTTAATAAAGTGACGATTCACACCCCTTTACAGAAGTGCAAAATAAAACTGGACGCATTTTCAATATGCACGATTGACAGAAAAGATCTCGGCCAGTGGCAATTTGCGAAATTAAAAAAAACCGGCGCCGCGGTGCGGACAAAAGCGCGGGTGACGAAAATAGAAAAAGATCATGTTATTGTAAATGGAACAGAAAAAATCGGGTTTAAGTATTTGGTTGGCGCGGATGGTTCGGCATCGCTGGCGCGAAGGTTCTTAGGAGTAAAAACAGATATTATCGGTATTGCAATCCAATACATTATTCCCGGCAATAAATATAAAGATTTTGAATATTTTGTCGATTCAAGCTTATTTAAAGCGTGGTATGCATGGATTTTTCCTCATAAAGATTATGTTTCAGTCGGTACGGGCGGAGATCCGAGATATGTTTCTTCTAAAGAATTACGAGAAAATTTCGCTAAATGGTTAAGCCAAAAAGGGATTGATGTATCGGGATTGGAAATTCAGGGTTGTCCGATAAATTTTGATTATCGGGGCAATAAGTTCGGCAATATTTTTTTAGCCGGCGACGCGGCCGGACTTGCCTCAGGTTTGACAGGGGAGGGGATATATCAAGCGCTTATTTCGGGTGAGGAGATAGCCAAAAGTATTATCGATGAAAATTATGTTTCCGATAAAATTAAAAAATTGCTAAAAGAACAAAAAAAACATCATCGAATATTAAATTTTTTTATTAAATCAGGAGAACTCAGGAAAGTCGAGTTTGAAATTATAATTTTTTGGATGAAAATCCATTGGTTTTTAAAAAATTATTTTTAAAAATTTATTTCATAAATAATGTAATATAGACATAAAAGCGTTTTTTAATATTTTAAATTAAAATTATGGCAATAAAAGTTGAATACAATCCAGAGCTTGCTTTGAGAAATATTTCGGAATTTAAAAAAGGGGCAAGGAAAGAAGAAGAGTGCATTCCGGAAAAACTTGAAGCGGGCGAGGTTCACCCTTTTTTAAAAAGCGGACAGAGAAATTTTTGGCTTTACGGCGAAGTTCCTCTGGTTGAAACGCAAGGAAGCGAGATAGTTTCGAGTCCGAAGGCGGCAATTTTGATTTTAGAAGTTACGCATTATATGGAAAATAATGAAATTTACACAAGAGGAAAGTATAAGGTTTTGGAATTATGCGATGGAAAGGATAATTGCAAAGTTTTCAGCAGAATTGGATTAAAAAAGTAAATAATGCTTAAACAGTCCCGCCTTGGCGGGACTGTTTTTTTGGGTTTAAATATGGTAAAATAAAAGCATGGTAAATATAGACAAGGTCGTAAAAGATATTAAATCCATCAAAATTCAAGGCGCCACTAATATCGCGAAAGCGGCGATTGGCGCGCTTTTGGATTTTAGCAAGAGTTTTGAAGCAAGTAAAAATTTTGGAGCGTCTCATGGCGAGTCATTTGTCTTTTTGCGAGAAGCGGAAATTAACGCCAATAAATTGGCTTGGGCCCGGCCTGATGAACCGCTGAGCCAAAACCTTTTGAATTTAATAATGGCGCGTTTTGAAAAAGATAGAAACAAAGACATGAAAGAAAAAGTTGCTAATTTCCAAAAATCTTGCCAAGAAGCGCTGGGTTTAATTTCAAAAAACGAACAGCTTATAACCGCTAGCGGAATTAGTCTGCTTAAGAAAATTTATCAGAAAAAAAAGAAGCCGGTTTTGGTTTTTACGCATTGCAATTCTTCGTCGGTAGTCAGAATTTTAATAAGCGCGCATAAAGCGGGCGCGCCTTTAAAGGTTTATAATTCCGAAACACGGCCTTTGTATCAAGGGCGCATTATGGCCAAAGCTCTTTCGAAAGCGGGAATTAAAACAACAATGATGATTGATAATGTCGCGCCGTTTGTGATTTCCAAAAACGATCCGGATAAAATTAACATCGACCTCGTAATTATTGGCGCTGATGTGGTGGGGCTGGATGGTTCGGTACTTAATAAGATTGGCAGTTATTCTTTGGCTTCGGTGGCGAAAGAAACAGGCATTCCTTTTTACTCGGCAGCGAGTTTATTGAAAGCAAGAAAGGACATTGATTCATACAGAAAAATAAAAATAGAAAGAAGGGACCCGAAAGAAGTATGGGCGGAATTAAACAAGAATGTGAAAGTTCTCAATTATGCTTTTGATACGGTGCCGCCGGAATATATCAGCGGACTGATTACGGAATTCGGAATTTTGAAGCCAAAAGATGTTAAAATGGCGGCGATGAAAAATTATAAGGAGGTTTTTAAAAAATAAAAAGGCGGCAAATATAATATAGTGTATTTCTGACGGCCGTCCGAAACGCGCTATAGACAAACTAAAAGTTCCAAAACTTTTTAATCGTTAAAATAATCATTAAACTTTTCACTATGATATTATGAATTATCATAGTGAAATAAAACTTATGTCCAATTTCTCTTATCTCCATCTTGCTTGGAGAAAAAATAAATAAAGAAAAAAATATTATCGCGACTTTTAGAGTGGAGTCGAATTTAGCGCTGGAAGAAGCGGCGAGTGAGATTGTGGCGGAGTCTTGGCGCAAATAGCGCTATTGACAAAACAGCGAGTTTCGAATAATATAGAAATGAAGCATATTATTACAATTAAAAATCGAAACTTACTTGTGGTGAGTTTTATCGAACTATGAATAAAAAAGAAATTATTTGGCGAGAAATTCTCCACCAAACAATTGAAAATAAAAAAATAGATTTTACTCAAAAAGAGCTGGCTCAAAAATACGGCTATTCTTTAAGCACGACTTTTAACGCGCTTAAAATTCCTCAAGGATCCGGCGCTGTCAGAAAAAGCGGCAGGGGATTTAAAGTTGAAGACAAGGAAAAATTTTTATATCTTTGGGCGACAATGCGGCGATTTAAAAAAGACATAATTTATCAAACAAATGTTTCCGAGGGCGCGAGGGAGATTGAAGCGGAAATGCCGCCGGGGGTAATTTTCGGCTGTTTTTCGGCTTATTCAAAAAAATATAAATCCGCGCCGGCTGACTATGACAAGGTGTATGTTTATGCCGATGGAAAAACGCTGGAAGAGCTTAAAATCCGTTTTCCTAAAAAAGAGGGTTATGTAAATTTGACAATTTTGTCCGCGGATCCGTTTCTTGGAAGTTTTGGAAAAATAACCCCGGATGTTCAAACTTTTGCCGATCTTTGGAATTTGTCCGAGTGGTACGCCAAAGATTTTTTAAACGCTTTAAAGGAAAAAATATTATAAACTATGCCGGAATTTTATCACGATTTAATCACGGAAAAAAGCTTCAGAATTCTTCGCGATTTCAAGAAAGAATTTGATTTTATTTTGATAGGCGGATGGGCGGTGTTTTTGTACGCCAAAGCGCTGAAATCAAAAGATATTGATATAATTTTGGATTACGACCAGCTGGAAAAAATCAGGCAAAAATTTACTCTTGTAAAAAACGAGCGGCTTAAAAAATACGAAATAAAAATAGAGGAAATAGATATTGATATTTATGCGCCATATTTTTCCGATTTAGGATTGCCGGTCGAAGAAATAAAAAAATATTATCAATCGCGGGAAGGTTTTCATCTGCCGCTTGCGGAGATTCTGCTTATTTTAAAAGTTTATGCCGCCAGCCAAAGAAAAGGCACTTCCAAAGGAAGAAAAGATTTAATCGATATTTTCAGTTTGATCTTGCGCGGTAAAATTGATTGGGGAAAATATAAAGGATTTATAAAGCAGTATGGCTTAGAATATTTGAGCAAAGAATTAAAGAATTTAGTTTCTTCGGCGGGAGAAATTCCCGAACTTGATCTTTCGGCGCATCGAATTTCAAGAATTAAAAAAGAAATACTGGCGGAAATATAGATTTTTTAAAACACTTTTCAATCTTACGCCATCAATTCGTTATTAGATTAGACTCGAGTAATATTACAAACCTGACGGCCGTCCGAAACGCGCTATAGGCGAACTAAAAGTTCCAAAACTTTTTAATCGTTAAAATAATCATTAAACTTTTCACTATGATAATATGAATTATCATAGTGAAATAAAACTTATGTCCAATTTCTCTTATCTCCATCTTGGAGAAAAAATAAATAAAGAAAAAAATATTATCGCGACTTTCAGGGTGGAGTCGAATTTAGCGCTGGAAGAAGCGGCGATTGAGATTGCGGCCGAGTCTTCGATCGGCACTTGGACCAAAGTCGGCACTTTAAGCGAGGAAATTTTTAGCCGCTTGGCGGCGAGAATTTTTGATATTAAAAAAATCACCGGTTATTATCAGACTGAAATTGGCGGGCCGTTTTGGTGTTCGGAAAAAACAGAAAATCCGCAAGTTAATATTAGCACGGTAAAAATCGCTTATCCTTTGGAGTTGTTCGAGTTGGGAAATATTCCGCAATTGCTTTCGTCGGTGGCGGGAAATATTTTTTCGATGAAGAAAATAAATAATCTTCGTTTGGAAGATTTAGAATTTCCGGAAAGATACGCAAGAGGTTTTAATGGTCCGGAATTCGGGATTAGCGGCGTGAGGAAAATCGCGGGGATTAAAGAGCGGCCATTAGTCGGTTCAATTATTAAGCCAAAAATGGGATTATCGGCTAAAGAACACGCCAAAGTCGCGTACGAGTGTTTTACTGGCGGAGTGGATTTGGTAAAAGACGACGAGAATCTTACAGATCAAAATTTTAATCGATTTAATGTTCGAGTAAAAGAAACTTTGAGATTAGCGAAAAAAGCGGCTAAAAAAACTGGGAATAAAAATATTTGCGCTTTTAATACTACGGCGGAAACAAAAGAAATGATCAGGCGCGCGAAATTTATCAAAAAATCAGGCGGAAATTGCGCGATGGTGGATATTATGACGGTTGGGTTTGGCGCAGTGCAAACTTTGCGGAATGAAAATTTGGGATTGATTATCCACGGGCATAGAGCAATGCACGCGGCCTTGACCAGAAATATTCATCATGGCATTTCAATGCTTGTAATCGCGAAATTGGCAAGATTAGCCGGCATAGATCAATTGCATACCGGCACAGTTGTCGGCAAAATGGAAGGAGGCAAAGAAGAAGTTTTGGCAATAAATAAATTCTTGCTTTCGTCTTGGCATGGGTTAAAGCCGGTGCTGCCGATTGCTTCCGGCGGGCTTCATCCGGGATTAGTGCCGGAATTAGTGAAAATTTTGGGCAATGATTTGATTATAAATTTCGGCGGTGGAATTCACGGGCATCCCGGTGGAACTTTGGCCGGCGCGAAGGCGGCGAGGCAGGCGGTTGAGGCGGCGATGAAAAAAATTCCGTTGGCGGAATACGCGGAAAATCACAGGGAATTGGATGCGGCATTGAAAAAATGGAAATAGGATATAAACCGATATTATAATTTTCTTAAAAATGTTAACAAAATAATTAATAACGATAAAAATATGGAAAATATAAGAGAAAGCAATAGAGAGGAAAGAGAGAAAGAAATTTTAAGCAGATTGGAAAGTATTAGAAATGAAAAGGAGCAACTTTTTAGTTTTAAAATGGAATTGGACGAAAAAATATCCGAATTAAAAGCATTAGAGCAGGAAGAAAGAGAATTAAACAAAGAATTTAACGCCTATTACAATACCGCGGCAGAGGAAGAAAAAACAACAGAGCAAGAAATACCGCCCGTAGATATAAAAAATGAGAGGATGGGCAAAGAAGAATTGCAGGAAATGGAAGAGATTATTAAAAAAGCAGCCGCAGAAATAGCATTTTTAAAAGTTTCTACTGACGCGCGGGAAGAAAAAATTGAATCCGTAGAAAAACAGTTAGATATTTTGAAAGAAATATTGCCTAAATTTCACAAGGATAATTATAAAGAATTAGTTATTTATCGCGAGGCAAGCGGATTAAATGAAAAATTGCTTCAATTCAAAAAAGAACCATATTTATTGGATTAGTAAAATATTTAAGATCGTTATTAAAACATTAAGAGTAATTTAAAATTTTATGCCATATTTTAAAGCTAAAAAACTGGATTTTTCTTCAGGGCGGCGCATGGAAGTGGTATTGCGGGAAGAAGAGGCGCGGCGCTATGGAATCAGGAAAGCCGATGTTTTGAAAATAAAATGGAAAAAGAAAAGTTTTTTTGCCGCGGTTAATTATACCAATTCAAAAGTCGAGGAAGGAGAGATAGGATTTTTTCGGGAAATTTGGCAGAGTGATAAAGGCAAGGAAATGAATAGCGCGGGGATAGTGGAAGTTTCTTTGATTAAAAGGCCGGATTCAATTAAAGCGATAAAGAAAAAATTGCTGGGATCCCCGTTGAATTATAAAGAAATAAAATCTATTATCAAGGATATTTCTGACGGGTTTTTGGGCGATATTGAAACGACTTATTTTGTGGCGTCGAGTTTTCGGGGAAATTTTTCCGACACGGAATTGTATTATCTTACCAAAGCGATGGTTGAAACAGGAGATCAATTGAAATTTAAAGGAATGGTTGTTGATAAGCATTCGATCGGAGGGCTTCCGGGAAATCGCGTGACGCCGATTCTGGTTCCTATTATTGCAAGCTTGGGTTTCACTATTCCCAAAACTTCTTCGCGAGCGGTTACTTCTCCGGCCGGCACTTCCGATACTTTGGAAGTTTTTATGCCGGTATGCTTGGAAACAAAGGATATAAAAAAAGTGGTGGCTCAAACAGGAGGATGCTTGGTATGGGGCGGCGCGCTTCGGATTGCTCCGGCCGATGATAAGATTATAAAAGTTTCTTATCCGCTGGTAATGGAGCCTTATAATAAAATGATCGTTTCGATTATGGCTAAAAAAGTCGCTATGGGCATAAAATATTTGGTGATTGATATGCCGATCGGAAGAAATACCAAGATAAAAAATAAAAAAGCCGCTGATATGATTGAAAGAAAAATGCGGTATATCGCGGGCAAATTTGGCATAAAACTGAAGGTTATGGCGTCAAGAGTAATTGACCCTGCCGGCCGCGGGATTGGCCCGTCGCTTGAAGCGCGCGATATATTAAGGGTTTTGCAGCAGAAAAAAAATCGGCCGATGGATTTGGAAAAGAAAGCCCTGAAAATCACTTCCGCGCTATTGGTTTTAACCGGAAAATTTACCGAAATTGAGGCGAAAAAAGCATCCCGAGAAAATCTTCGATCTTTGAAAGCTTGGGAAAAAATAAAAGAAATAATCAGCGCTCAAGGCGGAAATCAAAATATAGATTCTGAAAAAATTAAATTAGGATCGTATCGGCATGAAGTTAAGGCGGCGAAAAACGGGCGGATTGCAATGTATGATAATCGGGCGATTATTGAATTTTGTCGGATTTTGGGCGCGCCATCGATCAAACAGGCCGGCATATATCTGGATAAAGTGATCGGCAATAAATTCAAAAAAGGCGAAACGCTTTTTACGCTGTTTGCCGATAGCCCCGATCGCTTGGATTTGGCCAAGGCGGCTTTGAAAAAGGGACACATATTGAAGATTGTTTAATTTTCAGTTTTTGTTTGGCAATAACTTTAACCAAGCGTATCTTAATTTTTTATATTGCGGGGATTAGCCAATAGCTTTATAAAAATACATATAAACGTATTGGCAATTTAGAATAAGCATATAGGATATATTTTATTTAAGCTAATCCAAGTCCTCATAAAAAAAATTAAGATGCGCTTGGTTCTAAGATGATAGTTTTAATAAATCATTTGCAAGTTAAATTTATGACAAATTTTATCGTTCCATTTTTAGGTATTTCGGCATTGTCGCTTTTTGCTTTTTGTTATTTTATTTTTACGGCTCTTTTTGTTTATGCGTTGCTGTATGGCGCGCCATATGTGCCGATCCCGAAATACGGCCTTGATAAAATAATCGAATACGCTAATATTAAGCCCGGCCAAAAAGCGGTTGATCTGGGAAGCGGAGACGGGAGGATTATGATTGCCATGGCTAAAGCTGGCGCGATTGTTCATGGTTATGAAATCAATCCTTTGCTTGTTTGGTGGACTCAGAGAAAAATTAAAAAGGAAGGATTGGAAGGCAAAGTTTTTGTTCATTTGAAAAGTTTTTGGAATGTGGATCTATCTTCTTTTGACATTGTGACCCTTTTTGGCGTCAGGAAAATCATGGGGCGGCTTGAGGAAAAACTGGATAAAGAATTAAGGCCCGGCGCGAAAATTATTTCTTTTGGTTTTTCTTTTCCGAATTGGCAGTATTTAAAAAAAGAACAAGCGACATTTTTATATGAGAAGAAATAAGATATGCAAAACTTTTGGAAAAAATTAAAGCGGCCGATTATCGCTTTGGCGCCGATGGCCGGGATTACGGATCAGCCATTTCGCCAGATTTGCAAGGGTTATGGCGCGGATGTGGTATATTCGGAAATGGCGAGCGCGAGCGCGATTTTTTACAATAAGAAAAAAACGCTTGGTATCACGAGATTCAATAGCCAGAAGGAAAGTCCGTATGTCGCGCAATTGTTTGGGGATAAGCCGGAACATTTTTTATTTGCCGCTAAGGTAATCGCTAGGCAAATCAGGCCGGATGGAATTGATATAAATTTCGGCTGTCCGGCGCGAAAAATAATCGCTTGCAATGCCGGAGCGGCTTTGATGAATAATATAAGTTTGGCGCGTGAGATAATTGAGGCGACATTGGAAGGCGTCAGTAGTCCGCCGTCGCCTAAAGGCTATGGCGAGATAAAAAAAATTCCAGTTTCGATTAAAATTCGTTCCGGCGTAAAAAAAACCACGGCATTGAATTTTATTAAAAAAATCAAAGATTTGCCGATTGCGGCTATTATGGTTCATGGAAGAACTCTGGAGCAGGGCTTTGCGGGAGAGATAGATTATGATATGATTAAAAATATTAAAAAAGAAGTTGGCGAGAAAATTATAGTTTTGGCCAATGGCGGGATTTTGAAGCCGGAAGACGCGAAAACAATGCTTGAAAAAACCGGCGCGGATGGAATTGGCTTGGCTCAGGGAGTTTTGGGAAAGCCATGGCTTTTCAAGCAGATAAAGGATTTTTTGCAAACCGGAAGCTATCGGGAGTTTGAATTGTCAGAAATAAAGGGAGTGGCGATAAAACACGCGGAAATGATGTATAAAAAACGAGGCAAACAGGGAGTTGTCGAAATGCGAAAACACTTAGCATGGTATTTTAAAGGGTTTAGCGGCGCGGCAGAGTTGAGGCGGAAATTAGTGCATGTAAAAACGATTAGCGAAATAAAAAAAATTTTAAAATAAATTTTTTCGCGCGAGGTTTTGCTGGCAGTTTTGCAATTATTTTTAAAACATGGATTTTTTAAAAACAAAAAACAAGGAATTTTTTGCAAGATATCTTGCACTTGTGGCGGTTTTTGCTGTTATATTCTTTGGCTTAACAACTACACCAGCAAACGCGGCAACTGACGGGTGGCATATCAGAGACGATGCCACCGGAGGAGAGTGTTCGGTAATAGGCAACTGGAACGCAGGAAGCAAAACATGCACCTTATCGCAAAATTTGAGTCAGGGAATAATCATAGACAGCAACAATATAACCCTTGACGGCAATGGGCGCACGATAATCGGAAGTAATACAGGATACGGCGTTTATCTTTTTGGAAGGAACGGCGTTACAATCAAAAATCTGAATGTTAAACAATTTTCGTATGGAATCTATCTCTACTCTTCCAGTGGTAACACCCTTACAGACAACACCGCATCAAACAACGTCATCGGAATCTTCCTTTACGACTCCAACAACAACATCCTGACAGGCAACACCGCAAACTCCAATAGTTACGGCGGAATTGTCTTTAACTCCTCCAGCAACAACATCCTGACAGACAACACCGCATCAAACAACAATTCCTTCTACTACTCCTCCGGAATCTACCTTTTTTATTCCAGCAACAACATCCTGACAGGCAACACCGCATCAAACAACACCATAGAAGGAATTTGCCTCGAAGGTTCCAGCAACAACACCCTTACAGGCAACACCGCATCAAACAACGTCTCCGGAATCTCCCTTTACTACTCCAACAACAACCAAATCTACAAAAACAACTTTATCAGCAACTCTAGGCAGGTTTTTGTTTCAACAGATGGCAGTGGCAATATTTTTAATCTGGCAACCCCAACAGGTGGTAATTACTGGAGTAATTTTGATGAGCCGATAGAGGGCTGCATTGACGCAAACAATGATGGTTTTTGTGACGCGCCCTACATTTTCACTGGCGGGCAAGACAACCTGCCGTGGACAAAAAAAGACTGGTGGCTTGTACCGCAAAACCATCCGCCAACGCTTTCATATTCTCAAGATTTCGGCTATATTGATGATGGAATAAATCCCGATAGCGGTTCAGCTGATACGAATTTTGATTTTAAAGCGGTTTATACCGATAAAGACAATGATTCGCCGACAGATATACGGACAATTATTTTTGACGGCAGTTCGTCCGGCATTCCGGCTATAGAAATTTCCAGCGATGCAATGATTTTGGATTTATCGGCGGCGACGGAATTGCGCGATGGAGATTATGCGAATGGAGAACAATATATGCTTGCAAAATCTTTTTTGGTCGGAACATATCGCTATCGGTTTCAAGCATCTGACGGTAAAGGATTATCTTCTATATTTGATGGCATAGCGGGCGGCAAAGAACAGAAATTTAAGGTGACGGAAAATTTAAATCAACCACCAATTATTTCTGAAATAAAACAATACCAAATTGATTCACCCGACAGTTTAGTTGAGATTCCGGAAGGAAATAAAATCGACAGCGGTAACAATAAAACACCGAAAGTAAGCATTGAGTTTAGAGCCAAAGTTTCTGATCCGGATAATGACAAAGTTAATTTGATAGTGTCATTGAATAAATTTATAGAAGGGAGCACCGATGTATTATTATACAGTATGTCGCCAAGCGGTTTTGTGAATAGTGGAGAAATTGCATCGGTTAAATTTGAAAATTTAGAGGAAGGCGATTATTATTGGGAGATTCAAGCGATTGACGATAAGGGCAATGAAAGCGGAAAGATATTATTCGGCGAACAATCGCGAATAAAGCCCGATTTTAAATTTTCCAATGATTTTTCTTTTGTGCATATGACCGATGTACATCTGGGAAGCAATTTTGCCACACTTGCGTGGTTGGGAAATGAAGATTGGTATGAAGAATTATCATATCCAAGATTCACAGACGCGCTTTATGAAATCGGCTATGAATATAATACAAAATTAGGTTTGTCAGAAAGACCGGATTTTATTTTGATTAGCGGCGATAATGTTGAATACAATAATCCAATATGGCTAGCTGATTTTAAATCTATAACAGCCGATTTTACTTCAAAAACCGGAATTGAATTTTATATTGTGCCGGGAAATCACGATCGATTTGATAGTGCATCCAGTGCTTTTGAGTGTAAAAAAGACTCTCATTATCCATGTGATTGGTCTGGAGGAAATGATTGGTTAAAAAACTATATTACAGCTATTGGCGAACAACAGAATGTTAATATTTTTTTTCCTTGGACAGAAAATTTACGGCAAAGTGCCCCGCAAGGTGTAAATCAATATAATTATTCTTTTTACCACAAAGGAATTCAGTTTATCGGATTAGATTCCGGAGAAGATACTGCAGATTTACCGGATTTAATCGATACTAAGCCAGAAAGCACTGGTATAAGCGATGCGGCTATGATCATGTTAAATAGTTTGGATTCGAATATACCTAAAATAATTTTTATGCACAGTCCTGTATTTACGACCGGACAATATCCAGAAGCAGGAAATGAATATGAAAACGAATCAATAGCAAAGAACAGGTTTAGATTTGTTAAGTATGCAGAAAAAAATAGCGTAAAATCTATTTTAGCCGGACATACGCATAAAGATATTATACATAATTCGGACGGCTCTTTGTTTACAGGGTCTCAAATAATTAATTCACCGCTATATATTCAAACTCAAAGTGCCACTAAAGATAATTTTATTGATGAAAATACTGAATATAAGCATGGATATAGAATTATCGATGTAAAAAAAGGCGTTGTCACACCTCATGTTGTTGTCGAAGAAACAAAATTTTACAATAAAATTATTGCGGATTTGGACCAAGCAAGCGCTGAAAAGCCGATTAAGCTGAATATATATACAGATTCGGAAAACCCAGATTTATTTCAAAGCAATCGCATGTATCAAAATACCGATGATTCGTATTTTACCGCTCCGTTTTCAGACAGATCCATTGTATATAATTACAATAAGCCAATTTCAAAAGTTAGTATTTTTAACACTAAAGCAGAGAATAATAATTATGATTTGTTTATAAGTAACAATAAAGAAGATTTTACAAAATTTTCTTTAGATTATTTTCATAATCAGGGAATTTTCGGGTTTAAGATAAGAAATAAAGAATATTGCGAAAATATATTATTAACAACAAAATGCGAAGGCGGATTTTTAGCAGTGTTTAACAACGCAAATAAAATGATTGACCTTTTGAAATTCAGAGATATGAATATAAAGGGCAATGTCGAAGATAATATTTCTATAAATTGGCCTTTAATACCAAAATGGCCTTTGTCGCCAATATTAAACAATATATTATCCGGCGTAAATTTAACGGTTAACGGCGATAGTGATACAATTTTTGAAGAATATAAAGAAAAAATCACTATTCAGCTTCACAGCCCCGGTCAATTACAAGTCGTTGATTCCAACGGAAGAGTTAGTGGACTAGTAAATGGAAAGGTAAAAGAAGAAATACCGTATTCATTTTATGATGAAATGAATGAAGCGGTAATTTTGTTTGTGGATCAGGGCGTTGATGAAAATCAATATAAATATAAAGTAGTGGGAACTGCTGATGCGGATTATGGTTTGACGATCACTAAAAAGGATGATACCGGCGCAGCGGAAAAAATTATTGAATTTGACGGCAGTAAAATTCCCACAACGCCTGGTCAAATTCACGAGTATTTCATTGACTGGAACGCTCTGGAGAATAATGAAAAAGGCGTAACTCTTAAAATTGACAAGGAAGGCGATGGCGCATTTGAGCAAACAGTGAATGTCGGCGCGAATTTCAGCGATAATACCCCGCCGGCAAGCGCGATTTCAATTTCAGGAACAAAAGGAAATAATGGCTGGCATATTTCGGATGTTCAGCTTAGCTTATCGGCTCAAGACAATGACGGCGGAGTAGGCGTGGAAAAAACAGAATATTCTTGGGACAACGGACAAACTTGGAATAAATACACTGATCCGCTTGCTATTACGGAAGAAGGCGTTCGCAATATTCTTTACCGTTCGCAAGATTTTTTTGGCAATATTGAAACGGCGAAAACCGAAGAAATAAAAATCGACAAAACTTTTCCCGAGGTGAAAATATATTTTAACGCGCTTGACAGGGTTTTGAAAGTTGAAGGATTTGACAATCTTACTCAAACAGCGTTAACTATAAATGGAGGAAAAAATTATTTATTGGCTGATGAAGCGGGCAACGGGCTGAAAATTATTTTTGGAAAAATAAAAACAGAAGGCCATGAAATCAAAGCGGATATTTACGGTTTGCAATACGGCGGCAATCAGGCGATTATGCTGCCAAAGACTGAATTGAAATACGAATGGTCGCTTGATAAAAATAATTTGATAAAAGAGCTGGAGCAGAAAATTGAAGTGAAAAATTTATTTGAGATTCAGGCTAAGTACAGCGGAAAGAAAAATATCACTTCCATTGATATTGAAGAAAAAAATAAGAAGGAAAAAGATTTGGAAAAAAAGCAAAAATTTGAAGGGATAAAAATAATTAAAATAATAACGGAAAAAGGCGGCATAAATTATAATTTTTAAATAAATCTATGTTAATCGATGAAGTCCGAATTAAAATTTCTGCCGGAAAAGGCGGCGACGGCATTGTGGCTTTTGACCGCAGCAAATTCAGCCAAGGACCATCCGGGGCCAGGGGCGGCGATGGAGGAAGCGTTTGTCTGGAAGGAGTTTCCAATCTCAATGCTTTGAGCCGATTTCGTTTTACAAAAGATTTTGCCGCCGAAGACGGAGAAAATGGAAAATCTCGACGGTTGGATGGAGCGCGCGGCGAAGACTTGGTGTTGAAAGTTCCTGTCGGCACTGTCGCGCGCAATCTTACAACAGGGAAAGACGCGGAGGTTGTTCGGGTCGGACAGCGCTTGCTTTTGGCTCGCGGGGGAAAAGGCGGAAGAGGCAATTGGTTTTTTCGCTCTTCTACCAATGTCACTCCAAAAGAGCGCGAGCTGGGAACGCTCGGGGAAAATTTTGATATAGTTTTGGAATTGCGGCTTATAGCCGATGTGGGTTTGATCGGTTTGCCTAATGCCGGGAAATCCAGCCTGATAAATCTTTTAACCAGAGCCGGGTCAAAAGTTGCTCCTTATGCTTTTACCACAATAGAGCCGGTTCTTGGCGCTTTTTACGATATTGTTATTGCGGATATCCCCGGTTTAATCGAAGGAGCGGCAACGGGAAAAGGATTGGGAATAAAATTTTTGCGCCATATCAAGCGGACAAAAGTTTTATTCCATTGCATTTCTTCGGAATCAGAAAATTTAATTCATGATTATAAAATAATTCGCGAGGAATTAGAAAAATATGATTCAGATTTGGCAAAAAAACAGGAATATATTTTATTGACTAAAATAGACTTGATTGACGCAAAGGAAGTGGAGAAAAAAATAAAGGAACTTAAAAAAATTAATCCCGAAGCGCGTTCTTTATCTATTTATGACGAAAAAAGCATTGAAAAAATAAAAAAATTATTAAGCAAGATTAAAATTCAAAAATAAGTTTTAAGCCCTTGCAAATAATTTCATAAAAAAGTATAATAGTTTTATAAATTATATTTTAAAAAACTAAACATTTTGAAAATTTAGCATTTTGTTAAAATGTTAATTCGCCAACTGGCGAAGTTAAAATGTTAAAATGGTTTTATGAGAATTAAAATTGATCGAGAGCTTTGTATCGGCGACGGCTCGTGCGCCTCAATCGCCCCAAAAACTTTTAAATTGGACTTGGAAGGAAAAGCGGTGGTGCTCGATGACTATGGCGATGACGATGAAACAATAAAAATGGCTATTGAGTCTTGCCCTGTGCAGGCGATTATTGTGGAAGAAGAAAAATAAAAGGCAGTGAATAGGTTGTAAGAAGCAGAGAGCGGATTGCTGAATTTGTGTTTAGGGCTTTAAGACAAGCTTAGGTGTTTTTGTCGACAAAGCTATTGACTAACAAGAGATTTTGTTGTAGTATTTGATAATCAGGCTGAACAAGCTCTGATTTTTAATTCTTAATTTTGAATTTTTATTTCTGAATTTTGAGTCAATTTCGAATGATTGAATTTTAAAACAAAAGTCTAAAAAGTGTTTCAAAATTAGATAATTAGGATTTGATTAGAAATTAAAAATTAGAAATTCGTTTAATATGACTGTTAAAAATACACAACCCAATATCCGCAATGTTGCCATTATCGCCCATGTTGATCATGGCAAGACGACCTTGGTTGACGGTTTGCTTAAGCAAACCGGGACTTTTCGCGTTGGCCAGGAAGTTCAAGAATGCGTTATGGATTCCAATGTACTGGAGAGAGAGAGAGGCATTACAATTTTGGCCAAAAACGCGGCTGTCAATTATAAAGGCGTGAAAATAAATATTATTGATACTCCGGGGCACGCGGATTTTTCCAGCGAAGTGGAAAGAGTTTTAAAAATGGCGGAAGGAGTTTTACTTTTAGTTGACGCGGCTGAAGGTCCTTTGGCGCAGACAAGATTTGTTTTGAGCAAGGCTCTCCAGTTGGGGCTTCAGCCGATTGTGGTAATAAATAAAATTGACAGAAAAGACGCCAGAGTTCGGGAAACTTTGGATTTAATTTATGAATTATTTATTGATTTGGGGGCAAACGACAAACAGCTGGAATTCCCCGTTATTTACGCAATCGCGCGACAGGGGATTGCCAAGACTTCAATGGCCGAAGATTCCAAGGACTTAACGCCGCTTTTAGACAAGCTTTTGGAATATATACCGGCGCCGAATGTTACAAGCGAGGGACCTCTTCAGGTTATGATCACAGGATTGGACTATAATGATTTTGTGGGGCGCATTGGCATAGGCAAGGTTGTGCGGGGGAAAATTAAAGCAGGAGAGAAAGTAGCTTTGATCAATAGCAAAGGCGAGATAAAAAATTATTCGATAACCAAGCTTTATTCTTTTGATAAAATGGGAAAATGCGAAGTGCCTGAAGTATCCGCGGGTGATTTATTGGCTTTGGCCGGGATCAGCGACGTGTCAATTGGCGATACGGTGGCAAGCGCGGAAAATCCGGAAGCGCTCGAGAGAATTAAAGTGGAAGATCCGACCATCACTATGGATTTTATAACCAACAATGGTCCGTTTGCCGGCCGCGAAGGGAAGCTTATCACTTCCAGGCATATTAAGGAACGGCTTATGAAAGAGCTGGAAAGCAATGTCGGATTGAAAGTGGAAGAAACGGATTCGGCTAAAGCATATAAGGTTTCCGGCCGCGGAGTATTGCATTTGGGAGTACTAGTTGAGAATATGCGGCGCGAAGGATATGAAGTGGCGCTTTCCAAGCCGCAAGTTATTTACAAGGAAGTAAATGGCGAGAAGCTGGAGCCGATGGAAGAGTTGCATGTTAATGCGCTGGATCCGGATGCGGGAAAAGTTATTGAGCTGGCGGGAAAAAGAAGGGGCGAAATGATTAATATGAAATCGCATCTCGGACATACGGATTTGAATTTTACCATCAGTTCGCGCGGACTTATCGGATTTCGTTCCGAGTTTATTATGATTACTCACGGCACCGGCACAATGGATCATCGGTTTACCGAATATGGAAAAGTAAAAGGCGATATTCCTTTCCGCGCGAATGGAGTGATGGTTTCGATGGCCGGCGGAAAAGTTTTGGCTTACGCTTTGGATTTATTGCAACAGCGCGGGAAAATGTTTGTTAAGCCCGGAGACGAGGTTTATGAAGGATTGATTGTCGGCTTGCGGCCGGAATCCGGCGATTTGGCGGTTAATCCTTGCAAAGCGAAACATGTTTCCAATGTTCGAAAATCAGGCGGCGAAGAAGCAATCGTGCTTGTTCCGCCGGAAGAAATGACGCTGGAAAAAGCCATTGAGTTTATTGATGACGACGAACTGGTGGAAGTAACTCCAAAAAGCATCAGATTAAGAAAAAAATTATTGACTGATAATGCGAGAAGAAGGCAGGAGAAGGAATAAATTAGGTTGTAGGTGGTAGTAAGTAAGTTGTAGGGAATTAAGAATTAAGTATAGATTTCGCATTGTGGAATCTATACTTTTTTATTGCGGAATAGTTTCGGTGTGTCATTGCGAGACCGTCAGCAGACGGGCGAAACAATCCCGCAATAATGCCAAAGTTCAAATGACAAATGTCAAATCAATTCCAAAATCCAAATGTCAAAAATAAATAATTTGGCATTTGGAATTTGTTATTTGTAATTTATTCGCAATAACCCTTGACAGATTATAAAATCTAGTTTATGATGGATTTAGTAAAAGACAGTGAAAATTGTCTTTTAAAATAGGAATAAAAGGAGGAATTGTTATAGTAGACACAGGAGAAAAAATTAAGTTACCTCATGAATTGAGGAATAAGGGCAGAGCTGCATACTATGAGATGTTTTCTGTAGCCGCAAGAAGAGTAGGACTCAATCTTGATAGAGTAAACTATTCAAAAGTGGTTTTGCTTTTGGGAAAATATTCTGGAAAGGTGGTGGCGGTTGTTGAATCAGACGCAACTGTAGGCGACTTGGATGATCTGACAAACGAATTTACCCCCGGCGGCTGTAATAACAGAAAATATGAGGGGCTGGAAATTCATATGACTGACAAGGATTATGAGGAACACTTAAAGGATCTGGTTTTGATTCTTAAAGCCATCTTAAAAGAGGATGTAATCTTTGTTGATAAAAGCCCAACTGCTGAGCGATTATTAAAGGAAATTCAATCAAAAGGTTAAGGTTAAGGGTAATCAGTCTTGCCCTTTTTTTATTGCCAAAAATCGCTAAAAAGGATAGAATAGTTAAAGGGAATTTCTAATTTCTAATTTTGAATTTCGAATGAATGATTAAATGAGTTAATTTTGAAACATTAAAAATTCGAGTTTGATTCATAATTCAAAATTCATAATTCAAAATTATTCCAATTATACTAGATATCAAATTTATCAGAGAAAATAAAGAAGAAATTAAGAAAGCGATAAAAAATAAGCGTGTTGATTTGGATTTGGAGCGATAATTTGTGCTTGACATTGCTAATCCTGTCTATTATAATATGTGTATTAGACAAAATTAACATATTTTATCGAATAGATGTATGAAAATGAATAAAAATGAGCTGATCAAGATTTTAAATGATTGGAATTTCTGGCAAAAAGATATTGAAACTGGCATAGAAAGGGATTTATATCTTAAGCCTTTAGAACAAATGCTGAAAAGCGGGCAAATCATGCTTATAACCGGAGCCAGGCGCAGTGGCAAGTCTTTTTTGATGCGTCAATTGGCAAAAAAAATATCTGCTAGCGGTATGGATAAAAAACAAATCTTAATTGTAAATTTTGAAGATCCTCGATTCGTTGATTTAAACACAGGTTTACTGGATCAGATATTTGAAACATACCAAGAGTTTTTGCGTCCGAAAGAAAAGCCATACATTTTTCTTGATGAAGCGCAAGAAGTAGCTGGATGGGAAAAATGGGCGAGAACTATGCACGAATTGGGAAAAGCCCATATAATTATTTCCGGTTCTAACGCCAAGCTGCTCAGCCGCGAGCTGGCAACGGTCTTGACCGGCCGGCACTTGGATTTAACTGTGTTCCCTTTGTCGTTTAAAGAATTTTTGAATTTTAAAAATATATCGGTTGAAAATGAACTGGATCTGGCGGGAAAAGACACTGAAATAAAATATTTTTTTAAAGAATATTTGGAAAACGGATCGTTCCCAAAAGTGGCGACGGACGGAGAAAAAGAAAAAATTCTTTTGGCTTATTTTGACGATATTCTAAATAAAGACTTGATTCGCCGCTACAGAATCAGGAAAGGAGAAAAAATAAAAAGTTTGATTAAATTTTATTTAAGCAATATTTCCTCTTTGACGACTTTTTCATCAGTGGCTAAATTTTTGGATATTTCGACTGACACGGCGGAAAAATTTTCTTCTTATTTAGAAAGCGCTTATATGATTTTTTTCTTAAAAAGATTTTCTTTTACAGTAAAAGAGCAGGAAAAAAGTCCGCGAAAAGTTTATGCGATTGATACCGGGTTAGCCAATACAATTGGATTTAGATTTAGCGGTAATTTGGGAAAACTGGCAGAGAATATCGTTTTTTTGCATCTTAAAAGGCAAACAATTTTTAATCCGAATTTAGAAATTTATTACTGGAAAGATGCGCGCCATGCCGAAGCGGATTTTGTGGTTAAAGAAAAAACAGCAATTAAAGAAATTATTCAGGTGTGCTGGAATATTGATGATCCAAAAACCAAAAAACGCGAGATTGATTCTCTTGTCAAAGCAATGGAAAATCTTGGAATCAATGAAGGGTTGGTTATTACGGAAGATTATAAAGGCGAAGAGATGGTTGGAAATAAAAAAATTAAGTTTGTTACACTTAGGAAATGGCTTTTATTTGGGTAATAACAAAAATTGTGTGGAGAATTAAGTGTTTTATGGAAGCGAGTTTTATAATACCTTTTGTCATTTTGGGCAATCCTATCCATTAGCGGTTTGTCTATTTCAGGATTTATAATAGTAAATATAGCGCATAATTGAGGTTATAAAATCATAAGTGAGCATTAAAGATGCTGAAATAAATTCAGCATGACAAAAATAAACAGAATTAATTTTTTAATAGCAAAAAACCATGTTAGATATTAAATTTATCAGAGAAAATAAAGAAGAAATTAAGAAAGCGATAAAAAATAAGCGCGTTGATTTGGATTTGGAGCGCCTACTGGCGCTTGACGACGAGAGGTTGAAAACTATGCGGGAAATTGAAAGTTTGCAAGCGGAAAAGAATAAAATCAATGATACTATCCGTGCGGCGAAAAGCAAGGAAGAAAGAGAAAAAATTATCGCGGAAGGAAAGGAAATTAAGAATAAAATTGATTTAACCGAACCGAATTATGATAAAATTTTAAGCGAATATAATGCTTTGATGATAAAAGTTCCGACTATTCCTTCGGCTGATACGCCGGCGGGAAAAGGCGAGGAAGAGAATAAAGAAGTTTATAGCTGGGGCGAGAAACCAAAGTTTCATTTTAAGCCGAAAGATCATATTGAGATTGGAAAAAATCTTGATCTTTTGGATTTGGAACGGGGCAAGAAAGTGGCCGGCTATCGGGGCTATTATCTTAAAAATGAAGGCGCGTTTTTGGCGATGGGGCTTATGATGTACGCGCTTAAAAAAATGGTTCAAAAAGGATACACGCCGATGATTCCGCCGACTTTGGTGAAAGGCGGAGCGCTTTTTGGCAGCGGATATTTTAAAGGATTGGAATACAATGACGAAACAGATGAAATATATCAGATTGCCAGCCGGGATAAAGAAGCGGATGGCGCGATGAGCAAAGAAAGAAAGTTTTTAGTTGGCACATCCGAGCCGTCGCTTTTAGCGTATTATGGGGGAGAAGTTTTGAATGAGAAAAATCTGCCGCTTAAAATGACCGGATACAGCCAGTGCTATCGGAGCGAGATCGGAAGTTATGGCCGAGATACGAAAGGAATTTATCGAGTCCATGAATTTATGAAAGTGGAGCAAGTAGTATTTTGCAAGGCTGATAAGGGGGAGGCGGAGAAACTGCAGGATGAAATGCTCTTAATTTCTCAGGAAATATTGGAAGATCTTGGCCTGCCTTATCGAAAAATTATTATCTGCACCGGGGATTTGAGCGCCGGCAAGTATCGGCAATACGATCTTGAGGTGTGGTCGGCGGCGAACAATTGGTATCGGGAGAGCGGCTCGGCAAGCATTTTTTTAGATTGGCAATCTCGCCGTCTGGATGTGAAATATAAAGACGCTAACGATAAAAAGCAGTATGTCTATATGTTGAATAATACGGCCCTTGCCACGCCGCGCGTTTTAATCGCTATTTTGGAAAATTATCAGCAAGCGGACGGGTCGGTGAAAATACCGAAAGTGCTTCAGGAATATGTGGGGAAAGAAGTAATAAAGGCGAAAAAATAATTTTAAAGTCTAAATTTTAAATTTTAAATCAATTTTAAATTAATAAATTTTTAAATTTAGTCATTTAGGATTTCATTTTAAATTTTAAATTGAAAATTTAGCCTTTGTATTTCCATGCGTTATATTTGCGATTTTCACATCCATTCCAAATATTCCCGCGCCACCAGCCGCGATATGGAGCCGGAAGCGCTTGCTTATTGGGCCGCGATCAAAGGCATTAAAGTGCTCGGCACTGGAGATTTTACGCATCCCGTTTGGATCAAGGAATTAAAAGAAAAACTGGAACCGGCGGAAAAAGGGCTGTATAAATTAAAAGACGCGAAACTTGCGATAAAAAACAATTTTAATAATGCTAAAATTCCCGCGGATTTGGTTTCAAAAATCCAAGCTTCCAAACTTAGCGAAATAAGATTTATTTTAACCGCGGAAATTTCCAGCATTTATTCCAAAGGCGGGAAAGTGCGGCGGGTGCATAATATTATTTTCGCGCCTTCCTTTGAGATAGCTGATAAAATAAACGCGAAATTGAATGCGATTGGAAACTTGCGATCCGACGGACGGCCGATTCTTGGACTGGGTTCGAAAGAGCTTTTAAAAATTATTCTCAATATTTCTCCGGCCGCGGCGCTGGTTCCCGCGCATGCCTGGACGCCTTGGTTTTCGGTTTTTGGCTCGAAATCCGGCTTTGATTCTTTGGAAGAATGTTTTGACGAATACGCAAAATTTATTTTCGCGATTGAAACCGGGCTATCCAGCGATCCGGCGATGAACTGGCGATTGAGCAAGCTTGATAATATTGCTTTGATTTCCAATTCCGACGCGCATTCTCCGGAAAATCTCGGCCGCGAAGCCAATATTTTTGAAGGCGAAGGAATAGATTATCATTCGATTATGAGCGCGATAAAAAACAAGGGAGAATCCGATACTAAAAAAACTTTGCCTTTGAAATTTGTTTCGACGGTGGAATTTTTCCCCGAGGAAGGCAAATATCATTATGACGGGCATCGGCTTTGCAAGATTTCCATGAGTCCGGAGGAAACTAAAAAAGCGAAAGGCATTTGCGCTGTTTGCGGAAAGCCGCTGACCATAGGCGTAATGTATAGGGTGGATGAATTGGCTGACAGAGCCATTGGCGGAAAACCGGCTCAGTTCGTGCCTTATCAAAATTTAATTCCTTTAAAAGAAATAATTGCGGACGCGCTGGGCGTTGGTAAAATCGCAAAGGCGGTTAATGAAGAATATTTTAAGCTGATTGGTTATTTTGGAACGGAATTTGATATTTTGCTTGACGCGCCTAGCGCCGAAATTTCCAAAAACTCCCAATCGATTATAGGCAAGGGCGTAGAAATAATGCGGAGCGGTAAAGCCAATGTTATACCCGGTTATGATGGCGAATACGGCAAGATAAGGATTTTTAATGAAGAATATAGAAAAAACGCGGAGAAGAAAAAAACCGAAGAAAAAAGTTTATTTTAGTTTTGATTTAAAAGTCCCTATAGTTCAACGGATAGAACGAAGGCCTCCGAAGCCTTAGATTGAGGTTCAATTCCTCATAGGGGCACATAAAACAACTTAAAACTAACAACGAATAACTTATAACATCTATGACGAAAAATGATCCAAAGTGCAAGACGGGTTTGAAGAAAAATATAATTAACAAAGAAGTTTTTGATCGCGAAATCGCGCTTTGCCAAAAATTGAGCAAAGAAAATAGCGGCAAATGCGGCTGGGGCAAATGCGCTGATTGCGGCGTAATTCCGCTTTTGTACAAATTGCATAAAGGCGAATTACTAGAGGATAACGAAGCGAAAAAAGTTAAGGAAAAAATATTGAAATAATTGTTTAAAATAACATTATGAAAATTATAAAACCAAAACGATTGCAAAAAGGCGACACAGTGGCGATTGTTTCGCCGTCCGGCGGAGTGTCGGAGGAATTAAAAGGTCAGTTTAATATTTGACAATAGGCATAATTTATACTATCATACTCTAGAGTTAAGAAGTAACTGAATAATAGCAAAATAAATATTTAAAAATCATTAAAACTATGAGCAGAGTTAATCCTAGAGCGGTTGATTCTAAAGATAAAATGAAATATTTAGACCTTCTTTGGACTTCAATCGCGCAACTGGAAACAAGAGATGAAACAAAACAGTTTTTTAAAGATCTTTTGAGCGAAAGCGAGGCGATAATGTTGGCGAGGAGGATTGAGGTTGCTAAGCGGTTATTGGACGGAGAATCTTATGAAAAGATTGTGGCAGATTTGCATGTTGGAATGGAAACTGTCAGCAAGGTGCAAAGATGGCTTGTTTCCGGTTTTGGCGGCTATAAAAAAGCGGTTAGCGGTTTTAAAAAAGAAGTAGATCGGCGAGTTAGCAAAACAAAATCGATTGATAAAAAAGATCCATATAGTTTCGGTTGGATTAAACAAAAATACCCGTTACAGTTTTTGTTGTTTAATTTACTTTCCGATAATAAGAAATCAAAAAGATAATCAATATGGCAGTATTAGTAACATACTATCAAACTCTAGAGTATGATAGTATGTTACTATCATGTTGTGATATAACCTTAAAAGATAAAAATCTATGGCGGGAAAAATCAAAAAAAGATGGAAAAAAATATCTTCTGAAGTTGATTTCGAGCGAACGCACTTGAAATTAATAAAAGAAAAATTTATTTTGCCAAATGGCGAAACTAAAGATTTTCATAAATTAAAAAAAGACGATTTTGTCGTCATAATTCCTAAAGATAAAGAATTTATTTATTTGATAAATTCTTTTCGCTGGGCAATCGAGAAAGAATCCTTGGAACTATCAGCCGGTTTTATTGAAAAAGGAGAAAGTTTGTTAACCGCGGCTAAACGGGAGTTAAAAGAAGAAACCGGAATTACCGCTAAAAAGTTTACTTATTTGGGGTGGTATTATGTATGGATCGGAATGTCGGATATAAAAGGGCATACTTTTTTGGCTGAAGATCTGGTTTTTGGCCGGCAAAATTTGGAAAACGAGGAGTTTGGAATGAAAGTTAAAAAAATTAAATTATCGGAGTTAAATGATTTCGTCAGAAAAGGTAGAATTAAAAATGGTACAATTTTAAATTCGTTATATTTATATTCGTTGCGTAAAAAAGATTAAACGCATTATAAATTTTTTACCATATATTCATTTTTTAGTCTATATCCCAGTTTTCGATAATAATCGCGCACTCCGACGCCGGAGATGACCGTGATTTTTTTAGCGCCAAATTCTTCGCGGCTAATTCGCTCGGCTTCGGCGATCAATTGTTTGCCAAGCCCGATATGCTGGGCGTTTTTTTTGCCTTTTTGGGCGATGGGCACAAGCTGGCCATAAGTATGCGCTTCGCGGATGATCGCGGCGTTTTGCAAGGCGCCAATAAAATGTTTTTTATGCGTGAAAAATTCTGATGGAATTCTAAGTCTTAAAAGCGCATAAAGCTTATCGTTTTTTACATTCTCAAGTGACAAAAATATCTCTTTACCCCCTGATGCATTATAATTCCGTCTGATTAGCTCTAAACTTTTCACTTTTAACTTTTCACTTTTAACTTTTCCGATCTCGCGGCAACGGATGCATCGGCAACGCACCAAGTTTTCGCGAGTTTTTTGTTCAATAATTTGGCGAAGGTTGGAAATCTTGCTTCCGGCGACAATGCTTTGGGCGGGAATATCGCGGATTAGCCGCATAATTCGAACGTATGGCGGAATGCTTTTTTTGATATCAATTAAAAGATCGAGAAGTTGTTTGTCGGAACAGGGCTTGTATTTGCCGCGTTTCCACCATTGGTAAAGTTCGGAATTTTTTACCACTACGGTCGGATAGATTTTTAAAATATCCGGCTGGAAGTTTTCGTTGCTGAAAAGCTCTCGGAACATTTTTTTATCGCGGTAGATGCTTGAGCCGGGAAGATTCGGCATCATATGATAATTTATTTTAAATCCGGCATCTTTCAGAAGCCGCGTTGCCTCAATGGTTTGCGAAATATTGTGTCCGCGCTTGTTTATTTTAAGTACGTCATCGTAAATGTTTTGTACGCCTAATTCAACTCGAGTAACGCCAAGTTCGCGCAGTTTTAAAATTTCTTTTTCGCTGATATAATCCGGCCGTGTTTCAATAGTAATGCCGACAATCCTATGTTTCGCTTTCTCGTTTATTCTTTTAACTTGTTTAAGCGTTTCTGATTTATGATTTCGTACTTGTTTCGTATTTCGTATTTCGTATTTCGTATTTATGTTAAAGTTATTTGCCGCTTGAAAGCATCTTTTAATAAATTCGTATCTGTATTTATCCGGTATTGAACCGAATGTTCCGCCGATAATAATTAATTCTACTTTGTCCGTTGGGTGGCCGGAAGCTTCAAGTCCTTCAATGCGCGTTTGAACTTGCCGGTACGGATCAAAATCGCTGGCAATAGCGCGCATTACAGCCGGTTCGTTGGAAAGGTAGCTTTTCGGCATTCCTTTTTCCGTAGGGCAATAAAGGCAATGGCCCGGACAGCCGAAGTTTTTTGTCAGCACCGCTACTACCGCTACGCCGGATTGAGAGCGCACCTTTCGCACGCGGAGAAGATTTTTTATTTCTTCTTGGCGCTTTGGAGAGAGTTTAAGCGCGCCGCTTTTTATCATTGAATTATACTCTTTAAGGAGTATAATATTTGTAGGAGTCTTTAGGTGTTTTTTGCCGAATTTTCTTTTTAAAGCAGAAATAGCATCAGGGGTGCTAGTTTTTTGCTTAATTATTTGTTTAATGATTTGTTTATCGATAGTATTGATCATTGAATTTAAATATGCAGTTTTTTAAGTCTAAAGTCTAAATTTTAAAGGCTAAATCAATTTCTAAATTAATAAATTTTTAATTTAATCATTTAGGATTTCATTTTAAATTTAAAATTTCAAATTTAGCCTTAACAGAATCGGTTTAATATAATTTATTTGATTTTCTATGAATGCTTCTTATGCAAAATTTCTTATGAACAAGATTAGGAATGATTACGACGAAATCGCCGAAGAGTTTTCCGCTACCCGCAAAACTATGTGGCCGGAATTGGCGGATTTGGACAAATACGCGAAAGAAGGCGGCAGAGTGCTTGATATCGGCTGCGGAAACGGCAAGCTTTTCGGATTTTTGGCGGAAAAAAGAAAAAAATTTTCATATAGCGGCTTGGATGTTTCGGAAAAATTGATTAGTATTGCCAAGGAATTTTACTTGGAAACCGAGTTTCCAAGCGGAGAATTTAGGGTGTTTGACGGAATAAATATTCCTTATTCTGATAATAGTTTTGATGCAGTTTATTGCTTGGCGACTTTGCCTCATCTTCCCGGGCGCGAAATGCAGGTAAAATTTTTGGAGAATATCAGGAAGGCGGCTAAACCCGGGGCGAAATTGATTATAACTTGCTGGAATCTTTGGCAGTTTAAGTTTATATCATTTCAGCTAAAAATGATAGTTAATTTTATCATAGATAAGATTTTAGGCAATGGCAAATATGATTGGGGCGATTTTTATATTCCTTGGAAAAAACGCGGAGTCGCGCCGATTTATCGCTATTATCACGCCTTTACACTTTCCGAATTAAATAGTATTCTTAAAAAAGCCGGATGGGAAGCGGAGGAGATCGGCTATAAAAAGAGGGGAGAGAAGAAAAAGTTTAATTTGTTTGCGGCGGCGAGAAAACCAATGGCGCCGAAACATTTATAACGGAAAATCTATAGAAATAGTTATATATAAAATACCAAAAAATCCTTTAAAATAAAGGTTTTTTTGTTTTTCATTAGACCGACTTAATCAATTACTGAAAAAAGTGGATATTTTGGCTAATTTAAGAGGAAAAACGACCATAAAATATAAAATTATACACCTAAAGTGTTGCTCTGGGGTTTGAATTCGGGACTCAATTCGAGATACTTGACAAATTCTATAGATGTGCTATACTGGGTAGTCATGATGAAGGGCACCGACAAGGGTCATTCCGAACACTTCGTTTTTTTAAATTAAGCTAAAGATTATTTTCTCTTCTCAACATTTCGATGTTGTTTTTTTGTATTTATTTTTCTTTTCCTATGCTCCAATAATTTTTCCATTGGCGTTTTA